>JALSQM010000053.1 GCA_026985385.1 Acidilobaceae archaeon
GGTGATGGTATCAAGCTCGTCTAGTGCAACGTCGAGGATCGACTGGAAACCCCCTCTAACAGTTACACTAACTACTACCAGGGGGCCCTTCACCCTATAGGTTTTAACTACCTCGACCCCCCTACCTTTAAAGTAGTACGTGAATCCATCGCTCGAAGCCCGCACTAGCCTACACTCGACCTCGGAGGCCCAGAAGCCGCCCTGAACCGCCTCTATGTATGGGTCAACCTTAAGGAGTGCCAGCAGCTCGCCGGAGTCGCGGCCATACACCCTGACATATACAGGGCCCCTCCCGTCGCCGCAGTCTGAGGCTGTAAGGCGTATCCCAGCCTCGCCAACCCTTGTCCATGGCCTCGTCGTTGAATTATAGTAGACACCATAATACTCCCTCACAGCCTCTGCAAGCTCCAGCGGGCCAACAAGCGTGACGCCGCGTGATTCAAGGTACTCGGCCAGCTCAGCCACTTGTGAGAGGTTGTGGAAGCTCCAGACATCGACTAGGAAGGCCAGCATGAGCGGCCTAGACCCTACATTGTTGAGGACGGAGTCTACTACCTCCTTGAAGGAGGCACGCTTAAGGTAGATCGTGTAGATCACCGGCCTCCCCTCCCACAGCGAGAAGCCGGGGTAGCCGTAGTCGCTCCAGCGTATGGTTGGGTAGAAGTATCGATAGACCCACTTGAAATACTCGAACCCCCTATGGCCCAGCGGATCCCAAGACAGTAACGCCTGGAGCCCCGCCTCCCGCACGAGGGGCGCCACCCTCAGCGCTAAATCCCCGAGGGCCTCCGCAGGCATCACCTCGGAGTCCATGTGGCCAGCCACAGCGACACCCGCGACGAGCTCATCGGAGCCTGCAGCCTGACTCTCTAGGAGTGATAACAGGTTGGGGGCCAGCCCTGCCAGCCAGGGGTTTACAGTCCACCCCATGGGGAAGGATCCCCGTAGCGGGTTATACCACCACGACTTGGTGAGGAGTATGTGCTGGAGGAAGCCTATGTTATCCCCATCACTAAGGATTATCGCCGCATAGACACCACCGGGCTCGGGCTTGAAGGCTCTCGGAGCCCGATGGGTTGGTGTGCCGGGTTTGATGTACGAGTGTAGGTGCTCTGTGAAGCTGAGGCTTGACGCGTAGTCGGCCACTATGAGTGTCTTACCATAGCGGCTGAGTAGCTCCACCCCCGCCCTCTCACCGCGCCCGCCGCCCGGGAAGAAGCCGAAGGCCAGCCTGCCCGGGTGTGCCTCGAGGATCCTCTCGAGGAGGCCGCGCTCAGCCGCGTTCTCGGGGAGGGGGCTCAGGTCTATGATTGCCATCCTGTGCTCTACCGCGTAGTCAGCCATGTTGACGACGCCAGCCTTCAGTATCGCTATACTAGTAGTATTCGTGTACGGTAATAGCTTGTAGACCTCCTCATACACCTCCAGCTTACTCCCATAGCGCCCCCTGAGATCCCTCAGAACCTTGAAGCCCAGCGACTCGAGCCACTCTAGGTTATCGGGATGCACCACTATAGCGTCCTCTAGGCCCGCCAGTGTAAGCGCCAGGTTCACGGTGTCAGGCAGGCGGGGATCATAGACTATAACCCCCCTAACCAGCCCCCTATACCTCTCAAGGAGACCCTCCAAGCCCGCCCAGTGGAGGCTCCTACAGCCTAGGAGAGCCTCGATGGTGTACCTTGCCAGCCTGAGATCAGCATCACTATAGACTAGGTAAAGCCTTGGGGCGCCCCGGTTCACGAGACCCTGGAGGCTCACCGCTGTTACCAGATCCTTTAGCCTCCAACCTCTAACGTCTAGTACCGAGATATCACTGCAATTGACCCCCATCAGCCGCTTAACGGCGGGCTTTTGGACTCTACTCTCCTGCAGCGCCATAAGCTGGGGGAAGCCCTGAACGAGAGTGTAAGCGGTAGCTAGCACTATGAGTAACACCACCGATAGCTTGTAGGCTGCCCCACCCTCCCCCATAACCGGGTTATTAGAGTGCCTGAGGAACACGAGCCTCCAGAACCCCCTGCATAGAGAGCCCGAGCCACGGGATCCCCACTTCAAACCCCACACCTTCCCCTTTGATCTCCTACGCCCGCGGGGGATCCCCACTGCAAGTTGCGGACTTACACGTTGGCACCCAGGGTTTGGCGTGGCTAGTGACTACCGTGCCTCCGGCGGCCCCCCTTGCATGCCACTAATGTGAAGCCGCCTTTAGGCTCGCGGGTGAGGGTCGTTACCCTGAATCCCAGCAGCTCTAGAGCCTCTTTGACGTGTGTGAGCGTTGAGAAGCGGGCTGGGTAGCCGAATAGCTTCTCGAGTATTTTAAGTATTTTCACCGAGAGCCCGCTTACATCGAAGTCTTTGACTGCGACGCACTCGGCTACTCGAGCGGCCTCCCGTAGTGCCTCCTCGGGCTCCTCCATATGGTGTAGGGCGTCGTGGAACACCGCAACACTCCCGGGCAGCGGTGGTAGGGGAAGTGCTTCACCCCGAGCCTCTAACCTCAGGGATCGGGGATGCTCCGGGGCATCCCCAACCAGGCATTCATCGGGATCCACGAGGACATACACGCCCTGCCAGCCGAGGCCTCTCAGGGCCCTGCCTAGCAGGCCCGTCCCCCCACCCACGTCTATTACGTAGCTGGGCGAGAGGGCCGCTAGCGTGGATGCGAATTCCCTGTAGGCCGACTCGCTGGCTAGGTGCCTGTATAGCACTAGTAGTAGCCTGTCACACCGCCGCCCGGCCACTGACAGGCCCAACATCTGAGGGCAACAGCCTCTCTTCCATTTAAGGCTTGATGAAAATAAGCTAACACCTCTAAGATGTTGATCCCCCCACTTGGATCCCTGGTATCACAAAACTAATGTTGTACTCTTGCCAGGCAAATACTTGGCGATTCAAGACTTACAGTATAGCCGCTGATTGCCTCTACAGAACTGCCTCCAGCCAGGTTGATAACATCAGCTACAACCCCCTCACTGTAACGCTTCACCTGCTCAGAGTAGATGCTGAGTACGAAGAATAGAGCGGTGCATGAATGGAACGCGATGAAGCTCCCATTCTTAGCTCGTTTCAGAAGCCTATCCAGAGGGTTCCACCTTGATGCCTGAGGGGATGATAGGGGCGTTATATAGTGAGGCCAGAGAGGTACTCTCAGAGGTTAGCACGGCATCCTGGTGGACCTCTCTCTTACCTAAGAAGAGGCTTCGTAGCTATCCCCGTGTACTCCTTGAGGAATTCTCTCGATGGTCTAAGGAGTTCAAGGGGGTACTCAAGAAGCGTATGGGAGCTAAGGTTTACGGTAGCATGGTCTTTGAGCTTCCAGAGCTAGGCGCTGCCGCTGCCCTTCTAGCCGAGGTCAACGATGGTTTCAGGATACTCTACTTCTCGGCAACGCAGATAGCAGAGCTTGACAGCGTGGGCCTTGGGAAAACCGGTTTACCTATGAGGCTACAGGCGTATTACGGCATTCTAAACGAGAAGTACCTGCGCATCTATGACGTCCTGCTACCCAGGATAAAGAGGAGGATAAAAAGCGTTGGCGTGTGGTATATCAAAAGGAGAAGCTTCGAGCCAGGAGAGTTCGCCCCAGGCGCCTCCACGCGATACGGCAGAGAGGAGATCTTAGTAGGCAAGCCTAAGCAGGGCGCAGCTAGACTGAGACTATATTCCACCCTGGATTGCATACTTGCCCGCAGCGAGTTCGTTTATTATAAGGCGAAGTATGTAGTATTTATCCCACCCGTAATAGCGTGGAAGTGGACTAAAACTATGCTACCCGTCTCAACCTATGACGGTACACCCGTAAGGGAGGTGTGCCCTTAGGGAAGTATCGGGTAGGTGACTAGCCGTGGGAGCCCTATTTGGGGCATCATTCCCCCCCCACACCCTCTCTAGCCTTGAAGCCGCTACCGCCCTCCTAGAGGGCACTATGCCTGCCCTGATGGAGCTACTGAGCGTGAACGGTCACGCCTATTACGAGGTGATGAGAGATAGAGATAACATCATAGCGAGGCTATACTTAAGCCCCAAGCCCCTCGCTGGAAAGCCCGCGGCCCTTGAGTGGTCTGTTATAGCTAGAAGAAGTGTTGATCTCATAGCGTCGCTGGGTTTTGATAGCGCTGGAGTAGATAACGGCTATCTAGTATACGAGTACAGGCTACTGCGTGCGGAGTTGAATAGCTTAGCTAGCATTATAGCGTCCATCCGTAGAATCGCTGGGCTTCATCCCTTCACAGAGGGAGGTAATTCCAAGGCTGAGGGCCTCTATTACCCCGGGAACACCCGCTTCCTACCAGAGATTATCGGTGTGATACTAGCGCATGCCCTACCACTAGAGCCTACTCCAGACCCTGAACTCGCCAGAGCGCTATTCTCAGGCCATATGCTAGTAGGCCCGATAATCGTCTCGAGGGAGGCGGAGGAGTTCGGTATCCCTAAATCAACGCTATGGAGGGTACTCAATAATTGGCTAGTAGGCCGGGGCGCCGCGGTGAGGCGTGATAACCACTTCTACATAAACTTACGTCACGAACTAATACTCCCGCTGGTAATGCAGGTCTCCTCAGAGATAAGGGAGGATTTGCCATGCCTACTCCTACCCTACATAGAAGGAGTAACCCACCGTGAATGGATCAGGTATCCCGAACCCTACGCCCTCTGCCGAGAAATTAGCGAGCAAATGAAAACATATGAAGTCGAGATCCTAGCCGACACCTCCGACGGAGGGCAGGCCTCAACAGATAATACTTAACCCCTAAGGCGCCTAAGACCCTTCACCGCAGCAATCAATAGTTGCATGTATTCCAGTCATTCAGCGTAGAGAAAACGCCGCCAGCCGTGTATTAGATAGTTTAGAGTAGCTTTACTCCATAAAAAGTCGCCCGATGCAACTCCCCACTTCGTTTCCAGCCCTTCTTCAAGGCGGTCTATTTTACGGAGAGCCACTACTAGATTACCCTCACATGGAAAATAGAAATAGATATCATACCTCAGGACCACTCCCTCTTCAGCGCTTATATTCTGTATATTCTGTTCTAGTGCTAACAGGGTATAGCGTAAGCCCCTCTTTAGGGCATCCTAGTTTCATAAATTAAGGCGTCGCTATCAATGAATGCCCGGCTGGTCCTCGACTTCCTCCAGGGAAACGTCCTAGCTATCAGCTTTTGTCGAACCAAACACCTTCTCCGCCAAACAAGTCCTAACAGGTTTTACGATTACTACCTTGCTCTCGAGGAAGCCGCTAAGGTAGCTGGATGTGTTAAGTCTGTAAAATCCGCTGGAGGCCCAGGGGGGCTCTGTGCTCGTAGCTTGTAGGCCCTCCCTAAGGGATATACTGTGGGCAACTATTTGGAGATGATTAGCGTAAGCGCTGAGGGTAGCTCAAGTAGTGCAAGTCCACATTATCGATGAGTCTGGCACCTCTTGTAAAGCTCTACCAGTAGCGTTACCGCGGTCAAAGCCAAGAGCAGGGGGACTAGGTATGCTGGGTGGGGCCTACCCTTGATATTGATATTATAGACAGCGCTAAGACTCCAATCACTCCTCGCCGAGAAGGTCAGGGCCGAGTAGGCGGTCAAGACCAGCCATAGCGACCGTTGATCCGCGGCGTTTATGCAGGGTAACACCGAGATTATAGCCACGCCTGGGAGCAGGTATTCACCGTATAGCACAGGCAACGCGAGGGTGCCCACAAGCCACGACGTGAAGGCCAGTAGAGGTTTGCAGGCACTTCCACCACTATATCTGATAGCCGTGACAAAGAAGACCGCTGAAACCGAGGCGAAGACAGTGTATCCCACATCGATAATAGCCGCCTATTAATGCTGGCCAGTAGCCTCAGAAGGTTCCAGGGGCTGAAGCCGTCAACTCTAGCCGAGTGGGCCAGGTAGGCGTTCCCTAGAAAACTACTCCCCCATACTGCGTAGGCGAGAACATGAGGTACCGCAACAAGTGGAACCGTGGCGATGAGAGCCCTACGCTTCCGCTCCGCGAGGCCGGTTATGGTGGCGAGGAGTGGCAGCATCGAGGGCTTGCTATCCACTGCAATGGCAGTTGCAACTAGGGCGGCGCAGCGGCGCTCCAAGCTCAAGGCTAGAATAGCTATTCATAAACCTTAGTAGGGAGACTATGTTGTATGCTTGGGCGTTGTTAGCCCATCTGCTGATGTCTCCATCCACTTCCGCGTAATACTTAAATTCCACGATGGTACTACTACCTTTTAGATTGAGGTTAATGCTCTCCCCTTCTCCAGCGAGGTAACGTTGATGACTCCCGCTATCTTCATTAAGAGACCAAGGAGGAGACCCATCCTGGGTATGCCCGCTTGCCCGGAGGGCTATGTTGGGTGGAGGGGCTCGCCTCTATGCTCCTTGTAGAGGAGTACTAGGGCCTTCTCCCCCCTCTCCATGGGCTTGTCCCCGGTGAAGAGTATCCCGTCGGCCATTGAGAGGCCTACTATGGCGCTGGTTAGCTGTAGCCTGCTCTCGAGGGGGTAGGCCCAGTACTCTCCTCCTCTCCTCTCGACGCGCACCTTGATGGGCCTAGGCCTTCCCGCCTTCAGGGGCTCGGCGAGCCTCGCCTCGACCAGTGGTAGTGGCGGGTGGGCCCTCTTCACTCTCCCCATGTACTTGAGTAGGGGGTAGACGAGCCTTATGAAGGCGTGGAGGGCGCTTAGGGGGTAGCCTGAGAGGCCTATGACAGGCTTGCCCTCGACTATATAGGCGCTAGTGGGCCTCCCACCCTTCACGTAGAGGCCCCTGAATATCAGGTCCCCGCCGAGCTCGCTCTTCAGCTGGTAGAAGAGGTCGATGTTGCTGGGCCCGGAGCCCCCGGTGAGGAGGACTATGTCGCTCCTCTCTAGGAGTCTGCGCACTACCCAGGCCACAGCCCTCCTCTCATCCGGTAGCAGGGCTGTGTCGACTACCTCCACCCAGGGCATATACGTTGACATGAACCATAAGAGTAGATCCCCCGTGGTGGCGGCCACCTCGCCCTTCAGGATCCTCTCGCGAGCCTCGGCTGGGTCGCTCGGGGTGAAGAGCTCGTCGCCCGTGCTCACAATCGAGAGCCTCACAGGCCTGTACACCCTAACCGAAGTCACGCCGACGTCGAGGAGGCCAACAACGTCTGGGGGTGAGATGACTGTGCCCTCCTCGAGGAGCACCTGGCCCCTAGCCACTATTGAGCCGGGGGGATCCACGTTAGCCCACTTCTCGACCTCCCTCTCGACTACTATGTAGTCACCCTCCACTTTCACATCCTCCTCGGGGACGACGGCATCCGCCCCCTCAGGCAGGTAGGCCCCCGTTGTAACGTAGGCCGCCTCCCCAGGGCCGACCTTGAGGCCTACATCGACGCGGCCTATGAGGGCCTCGCCCACGAGCCTAAGCCTGCCTGGCACGTCGGTGTGCCTGACTGCGTAGCCGTCGTAGGCGCTCTTAGGCCTCGGAGGCCAGTCGTGGGGGGCTACGATATCGGATGCTGCTACTAGGCCTACAGAGTCCCAGACAGGCACCTCCCCGAGAACACCCACCCTCGAGACCCTCTCCTCGAGGAGCCTAAGCGCCTCGGGGACGGGTGTAAGCTTCTCAATGTACCTATGCTCCATATGCTCCATAGCCTCAACCCTCCCCCTATGGAGGCGGCGCGGGTTTTTACCGGAGCGCCCCTCCTGGGTAGAGAGCCTCTACTAGGGCCGAGGACCAGGCTCCTAGGATGAGGCCTGCCACCACATCGCTTACCCAGTGCGCGCCTAGCACAACCCTCGATGCGGCGACCCCCACCGCCCAGATCCAGGCAACTACCGCCGCCAGGCGGCCGCCCCGCCGGGCCTGGTAGGCTACCGCTCCAGCCCTCGAGGCGTGGCCCGAGGGGAAGGAGTACTCCTCGATAACGCCTAGGAGGCCCCCTCCGGCCCCGCTGAAGGGCCTCGGAACGTGGAATACGAGCTTCAACGCCTCAGCTAGGAGGGTGGCTAGGAGGAGCGACGCTGACAGCGCCCAGAGCCACGGCTCAACCCTAACCCTTAAGGCCCTCAAGACTAGGGGGGCAACTATCACCGCGCCAGCCAGGGGAGCACTCGCCGTCGCCGAGAGCAGTCGAGCCCACAAGGCCCCGCTGGGCGCCCCGGGTCTCAGGGCGAGGTCTACCCCGTGGAACACGCCCAAAGCCTCCAAAGCTAGGAGCGCCACCAGAGCTACCGTGAGCGCCGATAGTGCCCCCCAAGAGCGGCTGGGTGCTCTAGCAGAGTCCACCGGCCAGCCCGTGCTTAGCGATGACCGCCCAGTAGGACTATACCCTTTCGGGTGGATCAACACTGCTGGGGGGAAGCTTGTGGGAGAAGGAGCTCGTCGAGGGAGTCCTGGGGGGCGTGGGGATAGACCCGCGGCCAGCCCTCGACGTCTTGGGTAGGCTGGAGTCCATGGGGATCCGCGGCGACGAGGCGCTCGACAGGCTCGAGGCTGAGATGGCCTCCTGGGCGGCTCTGGAGCCCCGCTGGGAGAGGGCCGCGCGGGCCCTCGAGCTCGCCAGGATATACCTTGAGGCGACGGGGGGCTGGAGGGGCGCGCTCCACCCTAGGGGTGTGGAGGAGAGGCTGTCGTGGCAGGGCCTCAGGCTCCTCAAGGCACGCTACCTCCTCAGGCGGGGTGATGGGCGCCTAGCTGAGACCCCTGATTCAATGGTGTGGAGGGTCGCGAGCTACGTTGCCGAGGCCGAGCATGCCGGCATGGGCTTCGAGAGGGCTAGGAGGGAGTTCTACAGGCTCATGTCGAGCCTGAGGTTCCTCCCGAACAGCCCGACCATTATGAACGCGGCGACCCGCTACCCCCAGCTGGCAGCGTGCTTCGTGGTACCCCTAGAAGACGATATGGACTCTATAATGGAGGCCTTGAGGGTCTCAGCGTGGATATTCAAAAGCGGCGCCGGCGCTGGCTACGACTTCTCCCCCCTACGACCCCGCGGCGCCCCCATAGCGGGTACCGGCGGTAGGAGCAGCGGCCCCGTGAGCTTCATGAGGCTCTTCGACGCCCTAGCTGATGTCGTGAAGGAGGGCGGCAAGAGGAGGGCCGCAATGATGGGTATACTCCACGACTGGCACCCCGACGTGCTCGAGTTCTCACGCAGCAAGTGCGGGCCTAGGAGGGTCTTCGAGAACTTCAACATAAGCGTGGCCGTCCACGACCTCCTCGTGAGGAGGTACGTCGAGGGAGGATCGTGGCCCCTATACGACCCCCTCGAGTGCCCGGAGGCCCTCGCGGCCCTGAGCGGCGACCTCGAGGAGCTAGAGTCGAGGTGTAGGCCCTCCCGGATCCTGCGGGCCTCAGAGGTCATTGACGCCATAGCGGAGTGCGCTTGGAGTGGAGGGGATCCCGGCGCCGTGTTCGTAGACACCATAAACAGGCACAACCCCACCCCCACGCTTGGCAGGATACACGCCACAAACCCCTGCGGCGAGACACCCCTCCTAGACTGGGAGGCCTGCAACCTAGGCAGCATAAACCTCTCCAGGTACGTTGACGAGGTTAACAGGGAGATACGCTGGGAGGAGCTAGCCCGCGACGTTGAGGTGGCTATCCGCTTCCTAGACGATGTAATCGACGTCTCCTGGTACCCCGATAAGAGGATATCTGAAGCCGTTAGGAGGACGAGGAAGGTTGGTCTAGGCGTTATGGGGTGGGCCGACCTCCTCGCAGCCCTAGGTATCCCCTACGACAGCCATGACGCCCTCTTCCTCGCAGATAAGGTGATGGAGTTCATAGCCTACCACGCTAGGAGGGCAAGCAACGAGCTAGCCGTTGATAGGGGATCCTACCCAGCCTTCCCAAGCAGTATTCACAGGGAGGGTAGGCTGAACTTCGAGCCCCAGGTGCCCGCGGAGGAGATCTATGACACCTCGAGGGTCTCCAACGATGTGAAGAGCCTAGTCGATGACAGGCCCCCACTCGACTGGGCCGGCCTGAAAGCCGAGACTAGGAGGGGCACACGCAACGCCACGGTAACCACTATAGCGCCGACTGGCAGTATAAGCATAATCGCCGGTGCAAGCGCCAGTATAGAGCCGTACTTCGCCTTAGTGTATCTGAGGAGGTCCGACATAGGATCCTGGCTGGAGGTCAACAAGTTCCTGGCTAGGTGGCTCCGCGATAACGGCATGCTCACAGAGGATGTACTCGTAGAGATAGCTAGGAGGGGCGGGGGCATCAGGTGGGCCCCCTGGGCGCCTAGGGAGCTAAAGGAGTCCCTACCCACAGCCCTCGAGATAGGGTGGGAGTGGCACGTGAGGATGCAGGCGGCCTTCCAGAGGTGGACCGATAACGCCGTCAGCAAGACCGTGAACATGCCCTCAAGCGCTACAGTCGATGACGTTAAGAACACCATCCTACTGGCCTGGAGGCTCGGCTGTAAGGGGATAACCATCTACAGGGACAAGAGCAGGGAAGGCCAGGTGATAAGCGCTGGAGAGGAGATAAGGGAGGCACTTAAATCGCCACCCCCGCTGAGGAGGTTCAAGGACAAACACTTCTACACATGGCTCCGCATAGGCAAAGAACAGGTTATGATAGTACATGAGGAGTATAGCGGTGGATGCCCCACCTGCGACACCTAAACGCCGAGCCACCCACGCCCCAGAGACACGCAACTACGGCTCTGCTCGGAGGCAGGGCTCAGCACTCAAGACCCTCCTCATAGGCCCTAAAGCCTCGGCTACGCCGAGCTCATCAGAGCGGCTAGCGCAGCGTTGCCCCCGGGAATATCCCTGTTCACCCATGATTATAGGTCTATGCCCCGGGTGATTGATGACTGGCACAAGTTATTAAAGAGCCCCCTCATCTACCCTTGGGTCGAGGGCCTGCTAGGGGGTTACGGGGTTTTGATGGGGTTTAGGCCTAGGGATTTGAAGAGGCTCATGAAGAGGATGGGCATCGAGGTAGAGGAGGTTAACGCTACTAAGATTGAAGTGCACCTCGATGAAGGCTCTAAACTCGTCATCGATGAGCCCCAGTCAGTCATGATTATGAGGGCTAAGGGGCAGCCCACAATGATCTACGTCGTGGGGGAACCCCGTAGGGTAGAGGCTGTCGCCGAGCAGGCCGAGGAGGCCTTCAGCGACGAGGACGTTAGGCTTGTCGCCGAGCAGGCTGGGGTGAGCCTAGAGGAGGCTAGGAGGGCCCTGGAGGAGACCGGCGGCGACATAGCAGCTGCTATCCTGAAGCTCAGAGGCGAGGAGGGTAGCGCGTAGGGGGAACCCGGGCCCCGCTACTCCTGGGAGACCCCTCTAAGGGAGGACACCAGCTCATCCACGTCCCTAGCAAGGCTCAGTATTAGTGGGATGCCCTCGAGCTTAGCGAGTTCTATCGCCAGGGGGTCGACGCTGCCCCGAGGGCCGTGTATGACTATGACTCCAGGCTTCACCGGTGACACCCTCACAGCGACGAGGGGGCTCCTCCCGAGTCTCACCCCGGTGAAGACTATTGCCCTATCCAGCGTTGAGCCTAGTAGGCTGTAGAATTGGACCCCCGATAATGAGGTTATGGCTCGTATGCTGTCGATCACTGTGTAGCCGTAGACGCTCCTCTCGACGGGGGCCTCCGGCGCTAGTATGGTGCCCCTCACAATCTCGACTAGCTCCCCTATCGATATCGGCCTCTCGAACTCCCTCATATCTATGACTACTCCCGGGGGCACCCCTATGCTTCTAGCGAGCCTCTCAATCCTCTCACCACCACTCCTTAAGTCGAGCTCTATGAGGGCGTTCACATACCTCTGAATGAACCTGGCTCCGGGGATCCTCCTACCCTTCTCGTAATCGCTTATAACACTAGTCGAAACACCCATAGCCTTGGCTAGCCTACTCTGCGTCACGCCGAAGTACTCCCTCCACTTCCTCAGAGCACTACTCGGATCGGAGGCTAGCACTATGTCCCCCGCTATCCTCCTAGCAACATAGTATACCACGTAATCGCCCCTATACCCCTCCCACTCAACACCCCCACTCAACGCCCTCACTTCGACGATAGACGATTCACGGACACCTAAAATACCCGGCTACCCCCCACTTAGTTAACCTTCAGGATGTCGTCAAGAGATAAAATCCCTCTAAACAACCCATAGGAGCCCGGAGAGGGCCCGTCGTCTAGCCTGGCTAGGATGCGGGGTACGCCGAGGCCCGAGGAGGGCCGGCGCCCGACTCGGGACCCCGTGGTCCGGGGTTCAAATCCCCGCGGGCCCACCACTCTATTATCTCCGCATGTTCCCGCCTCCTGCGGCTATCAACTAAATCGGTTGTATACTAAAAATAACGCTACATGGTACTATATAGATAATTAAGCCGCTATAGTCTCTATTGTACACGCTTTTGTTGCCACTAGCCCCCTGGAGCCCTCAGGGCTCTCATGGATGCGCCGAGGGGGGCCACAGCCTGGCTGAAGGTGGCGGCTCTGATCCTCCTGGCGACGATAGCAGCTGGCGCGGCCTCGTGTAGGCTTCAGAGGGGGTATGTAACATTATTTGGGAGCGGCTCTACGTTTGTGCAACCAGCTATGGTAGCCTGGATCAGGGGCTTCGAGCGGATGCATCCGAGTGTTAGGATAGACTATGCGGGTGGAGGCAGTGGCAAGGGTCAGCAGGACATCATTAGCGGTAAGGTTGACTTCGCGTGCAGTGACCCACCCATGAAGGCTGCTGTCCACGGGTCTGGCGGGGGCTTCCTCCAGTTCCCCGTGATCCTGGGCGCTGTGGTGGTCGTATACAACATCCCCGGGTTCCACGGCCACTTGAACCTC
>JALSQM010000054.1 GCA_026985385.1 Acidilobaceae archaeon
AGCCATGCCTTCTATAATTGCTTCCCTGATAATTTTCTCTGAGGAGCTGGTTAGCTCTGTTTCGAAGAGGAAGTGATAGATGACGTTTGTGTCGATGCATATCATTGGGCTTGTGCCTCCTCCTCGAGCTCCCGGAACTCCTCAACAGATGATTTCCCAAGGACACCCCTGTACTTTTTGATTAGTTCGTCTATGTCCTCTTCCACTATCACCTTGTACTCTTTGCCCTCCTCAAGGTCTACGCTACTAAGCGGCTTCAGCACGCCCTTCTCGTACCTCACACGTATAACTCTGGACAATTCTAGCCCCCACCTGGATACTATATACGTTAGGAGCAATTAGCCTTTTCCCAGGCTGGGTGTTTCCAGGTTATCAGCAATGATATCCCAAGCGATAACAACTTGTGAAGAGTGCTTCCATTTAATGTTTACCGCTGGAAACGCGGTTTTTATATCCCGGGCCTTCGGATCCAGCGGTTCCGGATCCCAAATCCCGGCGAGCTCGTCACGTGATTCTCCTCTGCTTTTGTCTTGCCAAATAAGCGTTAGTGGTAGTGTATATGCATTTCTTACTTGCCGTCTCATTGTTTATAAAAGGGTATGTCTATCAGAACCCTTATCCAGGCTATGATTGTGCTAGTGATGAAGCGATATTACATTGGAGTACTGAGGCTTACCTTCCTTGCTGGCGGGTAGAGCTGCTAATGTAGACTTTATAGTGGGTTTAAATCTCGCCAACACGATACCTATATTGGGGGATGACGAGGCGTGAGTAAGGTCGTCGAGGCCGTATATGAGAAAGGCGTGCTGCGTCCACTAGAGAAGCTTGACCTGCCTGAGGGTGCTCGGGTCAAGCTGAGGATTGAGGGAATCTATGGCCTACTAAAGGATTGGAAGATTGATCCCCAGAAGCTGAAGGATGAGCTGAGGAAGCTACATGGTTGAACAGCCTTGACACGCTACTACGCTGATACATACGCTCCTGTTGAGATCCTTAGAGGTAACCCTGCCTATGAAAAGTATGCTAGCGGGGCACTCGTTACTAGCGAGTTTAACCTACTAGAACTCGCCTATGACGAGAGATTACGGTAAGGAGAAGGCTGTGGAGATACTGAAAATGGTACGGGCTTTCATAACCATCGTAAAGCCCACAGACAAAGACTATGCTGAGGCCTCCGCACTGCGCATAGAGCTGAAAAAGCAAGGTAAAACCTCTCCCTAATAGACGCCTTGGGATACACGATTGCAAAACGCCTCAAAATACCATTCCTTACAGGTGACCGTGAATTCAAAGAACTAGATAACGTAGAATATGTTAAATAGAAAGATTAAATATATCATTTAGTCGTATTAAATTTTTATATGTAAATATATACTTTTATGTATTTTCTTTATGATGTCCTCTGATTGAACTAATTTTTTGTTTTAAAACATTCAAATAGGATTGCCGTCGCCAGAGGCGAGTGGTGAATGCCTCGGCGTAGAGTTTGTCCTCCCCCAGTGCTTCCACGTGTTCTTGTAGGGCTCTCCTGGTGAGCCTCTTATGGCAGGTCTGCCATGCCGTGGAGGCTGCTAGTGAGAGCATCGCCCCGAGTAGTATGGAGGTGTGGGGTGAGTGCTTGACTACAAGCCCGAGGAGGATCCCAGCAACCAGAGGAGCCGGGACTGATAGGCGCCCTCCGACCCTCAGTGTGGCTTAGGGAGCACTCCACGACTAGCCCTGTCGAGATACGCATCCCGGGGATGGCCCGGGGGGACTGCTATCGAGAGCCCGATAACCCTCCCGGGTGCCCTGGGCCTCTATGGTGGGTGCTGCTTTTACTCTCTAGTGCTTCTAGTGCTTCCCTAGTTGCTCTGGCTGGGTCTTCGGCTTTTGTTATGGCTGAGCCTATTATGATTATCGAGGCCCCGGCCTCCACTAGCTTGGGTACGTCGGCTGGCTTGACTCCCCCTGCCACGGCTATGGGACCCTTGAACTCCCCTGCTACCCTTGCTATGAGTTGTGGTAGCTGTGCCGCTGTTATGCCTAGGCGCCTCTGGGTGTCTATGCCTATGTGTAGTAGTGCTATGTGGACGCCGAGCTCCCGGAGGCGCTCCGCCTCCCTGGCTGGGTCGTGGGTGGCTATCATGTCGGCGTAGACTGCCACGCCCCTCCTCTCAGCCTCCCTGACGGCCTCCTCTATCGTCTCCCTCGGGGCGCATGCCAGCACCGTGGCTGCGTCGGCCCCCGCCTCGGCTGCTAGGCCGACCTCGAGGGCGCCCGTGTCGGCAGTCTTGGTGTCAGCCACTACCAGGTGGCTCCCCGGGAGGGCCCTGAGGATCCTCACCGAGGTCATGCCAGCCGACTTTATGAGTGGGGTCCCAGCCTCCAGTATGAGCCTATCACCCCCCCGTGGCAGCGCGAGGGCGACCCCGAAGGCCTCCCCCAGCCCCGTGAAGTCCAGGGCGACCTGGAGGAGCCTGCCGCGCCTCGAGAGCCTCTCGCCAAGCCTACCAGGCACATCAACGCGAGCCACGGGGCCCCACCCCCCCTGCTGCGCGAGGGACCGGGGGTTAAGGGGGCGCCCCCCGTAAGGCGCTATGTTCTCGGTAGTATCCTGTTCTTGAGCGAGCCTACGGGTAGCTTCACCTCCCTCTCGGCGCCTCCCGGGGGTGACAGCTTGAGGGTGAACCCGCCTAGGAGGCCCTCCTGCGCGAGGAGTGAGAGGAGTATGAGGCCCTGGATCAGGGCGTAGTAGAGCCTCGAGAGGCCCCGGGGATCCCTGCGTGGATCCACCTCCAGCCTCGAGGGGCTGGCGGCCTCGTAGGCGTCGAAGCTGACCTTTAGTGGGACCGCTATCCTGCTGGCGGGGTGGGACTCCCAGTACCTGTAGGCGCCGTCATCCGCCGTGGCTATGTAGGCGCCGTCGAGGACGACCGGGTCTATCTTGGGTATCGAGACGTCGCACCTCCCAGCGGGTGCGGGGGCTATAGCCCCCCCAGCCCCCCGGAGGTCCTCTAGGGCCAGGTAGGCTAGGGCCGCGGCCACATCACTCCAGCACTGGAGGCGGCCCCTCTTAGCGGCCTCCGCCCACGCCGAGTGCACCTCGACCACCGCACACTCCGGCACCAGGATCCTCCCACCCTCCCAGGCGTACCTGTGGACCCCGTAGTAGAGGAGGTTAGTGTCAACTATCACGGGCCTCCCCGACGAGGCTATCTCGTGGAACGCCCTCGAGCCCCCCTCCAACCCCGAGCTATGGGCCTC
>JALSQM010000055.1 GCA_026985385.1 Acidilobaceae archaeon
AAGCCCAAGCTTATGGATATATCCTCTCGGGGGCAAATCAGCGCGGGGGAACAACCTAACCACTGGCCAGCGTCGGTGACCGGTGATTGAGAGGATAGGAGCTACCCATATACCAGGGTCTACGGGATGGGGGATAGCGGCGGCGCTTGTAGTGGTATCCCTACTCTTGCTAACGGTGCCCTTGGCCTCGGCGGAATCCCGGTTCTCCCCCGAGGGATCCCTCCCCAGACACCCTCCCGCCCCCTCGAGCCTCGCAGGCTTCGCTATAATGAACTCATCCGTACTCGTGGAGTATCTGATCCAGGCCTCCTCGGCTCTAGCCTCGGATGCCAGCCTGCTCCTGGATAGGAGCGCTAATGGAGCATACCTCGAACCCATAGATGGGGGCTACATCCTGAGATGGGATGTAGCCGTCCCGTACTCGGGGGGCCCCAACATTACCTTCGAGCCCCTAGTGCTAAACTTCTCAACGACGAGCGTCTCAGGCGGCGGCTCCTTCATTGACTATCTAGGCGTGGAGGCGCTAGCACTCGATGCGGCATCGGCTATACTCCGGGGGGACTACTCCACCTACCTAAACATCTCCATAGAGGCCTCTAGGCTCTACGATAAACTCGCCGGAGTCAGCATAGGCGGCTCATCCTACGTGGCGACGACGCTCGTAGCCGTGGCTATAGGGCAGCAGTGCATGGCCCCTCTAAAGGAGGCGGTGTACTGGCTACTCACAGCAGGCGCCGAGCCGGGCTTGGAGAGGGCGCTGGAGGACGCCGCCACGAGGCCCTATGCAAGCATGGCTGCTCGGGGATCCCAACCCGGCTGCGTGGATGTAGTGGAGATTAAGCGCGTCCAAGTAGCCAGCTCCTACGTGCAAGCCTACATAAGCGTGGCGCTCTACCTGCTCTCACTGCTCGCAAGCGCTCAGCCCGTGGATCCCTCGCTTGGAGAGTTCTTCCTGCTACCCCTAGGCTCCCAGGGCGTGGTGAACACTTCGAAGCCCCTGGTGTCTCAACAGCGCGGCCCCACTAACGGCCTGGGAGCCACCGCGAGCCCCGGTGGGGGCGTGATCCCCCTCTCAGCTGCTGGCATCAGCGGGCTTAGGAGTGTGGAGTCGGGGATAGCCCCCAGCCCAGGTGGTATGATGAGGTGGCTCAAGATCCACGCCAGCTGGGCCCTCCAGTCCCAACAGCAAGGCGGGGCAGTCAACCTAGTCGAGGCGTTCAAGTCCCTCCAGGGGAGCCGCTACCCGCTCCTCTGGGGACTGAAGGCGCTTAGACCCCCCAAGCCCTCCCTCATCCAAGCAGTGCCCAGACCAGCGGCTCCTAGCTCGCTGCCGGGTCTAGGCGAGGCCCTAAGGGTGATCCTGGCAGCCTCCCTCCTGGCTGTAGCGGGCTACGCCCTGGCCAGATCCGGGGTCTATGGAGCCCTCCGGAGGATCTCGGCTGGGCTGAGACTCGCGGTGGCTAGGGGGCTCGCGAGGATCGAGGCGCGCAGGCTCCCAGGGATCCTCAACTGCTACCTCTACGCTCTAGCCGTGTCGGCGAGGCTCTACAGGAGGAAGGAGCCGTGGGAGACTCCTAGAGAGTACCTCGACGAAGCCTCCAAGAGACTCCCCTTCAAGGCCAGGGAGCTCTTGAGGCGGGCCACGCTCCTCTATGAAAGGTATAGGTATGGAGGGGAGAGGGGTCTAAGGGAGGGGTGTGGCGATAACCGTGAGAATTAGGAGGCTATACCTGGCGCTCGCCATACTATTCATAGCGTTGAACGCCTCACTAGAAGCAGTGCCTAAAGACGTGGTAATCAGCACAGGGTTCAACCCTCTCTCGGCGTCCCCGAGGAACCCCGGTCCCTACGGCAGCTCGGGTCTCGTGAGCCTCCTAGAGGAGGCCGGTTACAAGGCCGTCGTTGTAGCCTCAGTTGACGATATCAAGTACGCCTCAGCTCCCGGGGGCAAGCTTATTATTGCAATCATAGCCCCGGAGAGGCTGGCCAAGAACGAGCTCGAAGGCCTCGAGAGGCTGGCGGCGGAGCCGGGCGTCTCATTCCTGGTGGCCAGCGAGAACCTCGAACTGTTCACCTCCAAGCTAGCCAGTGCGATATCGCTAGAGAAGTGTGGGGTCAACATAAGCATCGCCCCGCCGCTAACAGAGCCCTACAAGGCACTCTACAATAGGACTTCGAGGGCGGCACTCATAGTGAGGCTCCCAGGATCCAAGCTCCACGTAGCACCAACGGGCTACGTGTCCCCCGTCCTAGTTAATGGAAGCTACTACAACGTGACGGGGAGGCTCCTACCACCTCTGAAGCATGGTAGAGCCTACATAGTAGCTATAGCGGCAACGCCACCGCTGAAGGGGAGGCCATTGAGGATAGCAGCTGCAGCCGCCTGCGGTGGATCCCGGGGCCGTGTCCTTGTTATCGGTGATAGTAGCGTGTTCGTTAATGAGTTCCTCTCAAGCGCCAGTGATAGGGATGTAGTACTCGACTTCTTCAAGTATCTCGGAGGCCGCGGATCAACGGTCATACTGATCGCCGACCTCTACGGGTCGAGCGCCTCGAAGCTCATAGTCCACTTCCACCCAAGCATGCTACTAACGAGCCTGGCACTCTACTATAAGGGCCTCGAGGATGAGGCCTTCACAATGCTCGCCTCGAGGCATTACATACTAGCACTCATAGCGGCGTCCCTAGCCCTAGTCGCCTACCTCGCCCTCCCAAGGGGGCTCTGGGTTAGGGCTACCCGTGCCAGCGAGAGGCTACCCGAGCACCGGAAGCCCCCCTCCTTCCTGGGGGAGCCGAGTAGGGTCAACCTCGAGAACCTGAGGATAGAGGAGCTATGCGCTTTCTCGGATAGGCTACTCCGCCATAAACTAGGGCTCTCACTGGCGGAGGCGGCGGCCGATCCCTCAATTCTAGGCTATTTGAGGGACGAGCATCTAAGATTGCGTATAGCTAGTATAGCCGGATCCTGCGCGAAGCTACGCGGTGGGGGCTGGGCCGCTCTAGTGAGGGCTCTGAAGAGGATAACAGGGCTCGAGGCCAGGGAGCGTTCCAGGCTCGCATCGGAGATCGAGCAGCTATTGCAGAGGCTCGGCCTCTAGAGCTTCCCGGGTGACACGCATGAGCGGAGATCGAGGCGCCTCTCAAAGCGCGGTGGACCCCCGAGCCGCACGCAGTGTTGTAGAGCGTGTAATGAATGAGGTGTTTAAGGTAGTTATTGGAAAGAGAGACGTCGTAGAGA
>JALSQM010000056.1 GCA_026985385.1 Acidilobaceae archaeon
AGAGACCAGCTACATGCTCGTCGCGAGATACCTCAAGAAGGCAGTCATGGATCCGCGGTTTGCGAAGTACACAGTGGGAATACCTGGGATCCTACTCGCAACCGCCGGGCTCCTCAGCATATTCGGGCTGGGAGGCCTCGTGCTCAAGTCCGTAGCCGCGCTGCTCGGTATCGCCATGATAGTGCATGGGTTCAACTTGGAGCCCATAATTAAGAGGGAGGTCGAGTGGCTCTTCTCGAGGCCCGGCCTCGTGCTGGCCGGCTACTTGCTCATGGCGATATTCACTGCTGCGAGCGCGGCCGCAGCCTATTACAGCATATCGCAGAGCACAAGCATAATAGAGGGTATGGCCGGCTTCTTCAGGTACTCGATACCACTCTTCTCGGCGGGAGCCGTGGGCTACATAATAGTGGGTAGGATCCTCTACATGATAGTTAACGGGGATCTCAGAATCCACAGCGAGGCCGCCGCCATAATACTATTCCTCTTCGCGGCCATAGCATTCTACCGGCTCGGCGTCAGCCTTGAAGCCGTTAAGGGCCCGAACCTCCCCGCAGCGCTGACGACGGCGCTCCTCTCAAGCGACTTCCTGGAGATCTCGATAGCCGGGGCCTCACTTACCGGCCTCGTGGAGCTGGCTGGGAGGGCTCTGAGTAGGAGGAGATCGGAGGGTTCGGGGGAGTCTAAGCGCCAAAGTTCCTCTTAACCCTCGAGAACCACCTTAGGGCCGCGTCTAGCTCCTCCAACGTGAAGTCGGGCCAGAGAGTGTCTGTGAAGTAGAGCTCGGCGTAGCGAGCCGCTAGCGGGACGAAGTCGCTCAGCCTCCTCCACCCCCCGGTTCTTATCACGAGATCCACGGGGGGCAGCTGGAGGCTCGGAGGCTCCACGCCCTTCAGGGCCAGGCTTACCTCCCAGAGGCTGGAGTAGCCTATTAGGAGTGTGAGGAGCCCCCCGCTCCTCCGGCTCGTATCTTCTTCCAGCTTCCGTGCGAGGTCCGCGACGTGTTCTGGGACGACGCCTAGATCGCCGAGTATCTTCACCCTCACCTCGCGCCTGGCGAGGGCTTCATCCTTCATGAGATCCCTCAACCCTCTCGCTATTAGGTTGAACACGACTAGGAGCTCGCCCGGAGGCCTCTTGACAGCGTTATCCCTGCTCAGCACGTAGACAGTCACGAATCTGGTGCCCCTAGAGTATAGTGCGTCGACGGCCTCCCTCAGCCTCCGGTAGCCGACTTCATACGCCTCCTCGAGGCCCACACCCGCCTTCCTAGCCCACCTCCTATTACCATCGGGTATTATGCCTACGTGAAGAGGCGTTTGAGCCATCCAGTCTTCCCCTACCTGGCCTGTCACTGGCCTTGCGCGACCTTAATACCGGTTTAGAGCGCCGGCTGGAGGGGCTACCTCTATGAGTGGGGCTTACGCGGCAATCGGGACCAGGAACCCCGTCAAACTCAGGGCGGCTCGGAGGGCTTTCTCGAGGCTCATAGGCATCCCCGTCGTAGCAGTTGAAGTGGAAGTTAGTGTTCCACGCCAGCCCGTAGGCCTCGACCAACTCGTGCGGGGCGCCCTCGAGAGGGCGTATAGGGCCCTCAGGGCCTCGGGAGCCCTCTACGGCGTCGGAGTCGAGGCCGGCCTCTTCGAGTTCCCGAGCAGCACGGGGTTCATCGAGACGCAGGTGGCGGCTATCGTAGGCCCCGGTCTAAGGGTGAGCCTAGGCCTCAGCTCCTCCTTCGAGCTACCCCCATGGCTCGTCGACTCCATGCTCTCAGGCCGGGAGCTGGGGGAGGTCTACAGGCCCCGCGGCGGTGATGTAGGCGAGAAGATAGGGTACATCGGGGTCGAGAGCCTCGGCTACACGACGAGGCAGGAGCTAACCCAGCAGGCTATAGAGTCCGCCCTCCTGCCCTGGCTAAGGGATCCCAGCTGGCTCCAGAGGGTCGAGGACCTAGCCAGGGAGGTGGGGGCCGACCTGGGAACAGCTTAAAGGGAGCCGCCCGCCACCAGCGCCCACGTGGGGGTGGAGTGCATGGGCGTCTACCAGTGGAGGGACCATAAGAAGCCCAGTGGCGGTAAGAGGAACTGGTACTACAAGGTCAAGAGGAAGTACGCGCATGGAAGACCCTTCGTGCCGCCCGTGCTAGCCGAGGAGGACTCGAGGGTCAAGGTCAGGGTTAGGGGAGGCAACTATAAGGTCAGGGTTAGGAGGGTAGCCTACGCCGTGGTGTCCGATCCTAGAACCGGTAAGAGCGTGAGAGCCAGGATCCTGAGAGTAATCGAGAGCCAGCCTAACAGGGAGTTCGCTAGGAGGGGCATAATAGTCAAGGGCGTCGTAATAGAAACAGAGGTGGGCAGAGCCAGGGTCACGAGCAGGCCGGGCCAGGACGGCGTCGTCAACGCCATCCTACTAGAGGGGAGCCTCGAGCAGGCCAGAGGGGAGAGCAGCGGCTAACCTGACAGGCGGGAGCCCCCTTGAGTGGCAGGGAGTACAAGGGCCGCCGAATAGTCCTTTGGCCAGTTAACATAGACTCTGAGGCCACCATCAGGGAGGGCCGTAAGATCCCGAAGAGGGAGGCAGTCCCCTCACCGAGGCTAGACGAGATAGTCAAGGCCGCCGCGGCCCTCGGGCTCGACCCCATCGTCGAGGAGAAGGCCTACCCCCGCCTATGGTACCGGGAGAGGGCGCGGGTATCCGTGCTCAAGAGGGGATCGAAGAGGGAGACTCTAGCAGCGATTGCTAGGGAGGTGCTGAGGCAGCGCTCCACGAGGAGGCACGCCGCATGACAGTCGGACGGTGGTTCCTCCGGGTAAAAAGCGCTTTCCCGCCCACCACCCGTTAACCCTCCTTAAAGGCTGGGTCCCCATGTAAATGGGGGGTCATCCCCTAAGTCGAGCATGTGAATCACCATAGCACGCGGCGGCCTTAAGGGGGACGCCGCTCTCAGGGGGCGGGTGTGCGGGTGTCGAGGTCCACTAAGGGCCCTGGTAGGGGTGGCGCCCGGAGGCCTATACGGGGGGTCGTGGTCTCGGCTGTCCCCACGGGTCACGTGGTGGTCAAGCTGGAGGCCCGGGAGGTACCGGGCCTCGGCTGGGAGGCCCTCTCCGAGGATTCCCGTAGGATAGGTGTTGTAGTCGACATTATAGGTAACGTGGAGAGGCCATACGCGGTGATAAGGCCTCCATCGAGGGATGTGCTTGCAAGTGTAGAGGAGGGCTCCCGAGTCGAGATCAGGCCCCCGCCCCCCAAGAGGCGCCCCCGCCGGGCCGCCGCTAGGGGTAGGAGGGGTGTCCGTCGTGGAGTGCGGCAGAAAGGTGGTGGACGAGTTCGGGAACGTGATATGCGTGGACACGGGGCGGGTGATAGGGGCAGAGTTGGACGTAGGCCCCGAGTGGAACGTGGCAAGGGACAGGGAGAAGGGGGTCGATAGGACTAGGGCGTCGGTTAGATTCACCTACACCCACCACGCTCAGAGGGAGCACGTTAGCCTAGAGGCGCTGGGGCCGGCTCGGTCTAGGAGGCTTCGCATGCTAAGAGCGTGTAGGGGAGGCAGGAGATGCGGGCATAAGGTGGGCTTCACGTACCCAGAGAGAGTTCAGTTCGACCACTTCAAGCTGCTGCGGGACGCCGCCCAGATCTTAGATCTACCGAGGGAGATACAGGAGACCGCTGGCATGATACTCCACTTGTACTTCAGCAGAACCGAGAAGCCCAGGCCTAGCAAGGCGCCCCAGCTGGTGGCCGCGGCGGTGAAGGAGGCAATGGACCTCCACGGTTACACCATGCCGATATCGAGGATCCTCGACGCATTCAATATAACGAAGAGCGACTTGTGGCGAGGCACTAGAGCACTCAGCGAGGCTGGGGTCTTAGGGAGCCTCTGGAGCGTCAACTACAGGATGGGCAGGGGCAGGCTCTCAAGGCACATCGAGATGACTAAGAACTTCATAATAAAGGCTGTAGGCGACCTCCACTTACCCATGGAGGTCGCAATGCTTGCAAACGACATAATAGATAAGATCGTGGAAATGGGGAAGGGACTCGAGGGTAGAAGGCCTGAGGCTCTCGCGGGCGCAGCGGTCTATCTAGCCGCGCGCCTCTACGGCTACAGGGTCTCACAAAGGGAGGTGGCGAGGGTGCTCTCCGTTATGGAATCGACTATTAGAAAGCAGTTCCGCTTCATACTCTCCGACCTAGTCATAATAGTGAAGGTGTAGATCCAGTCTTGGGGGAGGAGGATCCCCTTTAGGCTCGACTTCTTCTACTTTCGATACTCGTAACTTACTCGAAAGTATAAACCCCCCGGCACACCTATTGTTACAACCCGGGTGTCCCAAGCTCTAGAGTAGGAGCTGTAAGGGTGGAGGTGTCGCTGCAGTTGCCTAGGGCTAGCATGGAGGAACTCGAGAAGGCGGCGCTCGACCTGATAAAGAATAGTGGCTCGAACGGCATCCTCCAAAGCGAGCTATGGAGGAGGCTGGGGCTCGACAGCAGGGAGGGATCCCGCCTAGTCCTAAGGCTCGCGAAGAAGGGCCTCATAAGGCGGGAGCAGGTCGTCGTCAATGGCAGGAGGACCTACAGGCTCAGGTACACGAGGCCCCCCAGCATGGAGCTTAGGATCCTCGTCGACCTCAGCGACGTGATGGATATACCCTGCTTCACCTGCCCCTACCTGGATCAGTGCGGCCCCGGTAACTTCAATGACCCGAGGACCTGCCCGATACTCCACTCCTGGCTCGAGAGGAAGGCTAGGGAGCTCTTCGGCGGCGACGGCGGGCTAGGGGAATAATCGATCTCACCTCCTCAACACCCGCATCGGATCTGAGGCCCGTGGGTGATAGGTGGGTGGCCGCCACCCTGTAGCCCCTACCCTCAAGCTCCTCGGCCAGCGCCTCCCTAGGCGGCATATTGAGTTTGAGCGACGAGGCCAAAGCCCATATCTCGTAGTAGAACCTCCCCCCGCTTAGCGTGGACTCCGCCGCCAGCGTGGAGGCCAGCCTCGAGACCCTGCGCTGGGTACTCATGTAGGAGAACCTCGTGAGGGCCAGCCTCTCCACCTCTGAGAGGAAGTCTTGATCCCCTATCTCGCAGGACCACAGGGGGCCTATGCGTTTAACCCTCCCCGGCTCCGGGCAGCCCGTAAAGGTGGCGTGCCCCAGGTCTACGCACCATAGGGCCTCTGAGACGCAGTGCTCCATCACCCAGTTAGCCCTCCTCGCCCCTCTCTCAACGAGTAGGTAGGCCCTCACGTAGTGGTCGGCCCAGTAGGAGGCCAGGGGCCTCACGGCCTTGTCGCGGGCCGCGGCTACCCTAACAATGTAGCCCAGGAGGATCCTGACAGCCTCCTCCCTCGAGTGGGGCATCCTAGCTGTGGAGGCGTGGTACCTCCTCAGGGCCACTTGGGGCTTAGAGCCCTCCAGCACCGCTAGATCCGTTGCAGTCACGGCTAGGAGCCCCCTGTGGCCGATGGCCGCCACGGCGGCGTCGAGGAAGGGGGCCGGGCTCCCGAAGGGGTCTATATCAACGACTAGAATGGGCTCGGGCTCCTCGCGTGATAGCCTGTAGAGGAGGGCCGAGGCGTCGGCTCTAGTCACAGTCACCCTATCCCGGAGCCCGTTCGCCTCGACGTTCCTCTTAGCGTAGGAGACAGCGTCCCAGTCTATGTCACCAGCTATCACCCTCCCAACACCCTCAACCTCGAGGGCGTACCTAACCGCCCTGACGCCCGTGGCCGTTAGGGGTTCAACCACAGTCACAGGCTTGTGTGGGGCGTAGAGGTTGATGTAGGCCTGGAGGGCGGCCACACTGAAATCCCTGTTAAACTCCATGACCGGATTATAGAACACCGGCAGCCACGCGGGCTCGAGCCTAGAGCCCGCCAGCGCCCCCGAGGGATCCGGTATCCACAGCAGCGCCTTCCCCTCCGCCACCACAGCCCGCTGCACCGGCGAGCCACCCCGCCAGCTCGGCTGCCCTAGCGTTTAACTCCACCCTATTCTCGAGTGTCACCTCAACTATACGGGCCCCCCGGGCTAGAATCTTATACATCCAGGGATCCCGTGCCGGCAGCCTAGCGTGGATCACCGCCAGCAGGGGCTTACAGGACTCCGCGGCGAGGCGTATCGCCTCCCTCAGCTCCGCCACGGCCAGCTCCATGGGGCCGACCTCGTCTATGGCCACGACGTCGGCCTCCTCGAGGGCCCTCCTAATAGCCGAGGCCCCCAGGCCCGCGGCCGCTTTCTCGTCTACAGTGTACCTCCCAACCCTGGGGCCCCTGCCGGGGCCCACCCTCGCAAGCCAGGCCCACGCACCCGTCGCTAGATCAACTATGCGGAAGCCTATCCTCCTACCATTAGCCCCCCTCTCCTCCGGGGCCGCTATACCGCCTACCCTGCAGCCCATCTTCTCTAGCTCGCGTACAACCCGGGAGAAGAGGGTGCTCTTGCCGACGCCCGGCCTACCCGTTATTAGGAGCCTCCTCCCCGAGCACTTCATCGGGCCTCACTCTCCTGTCGCGGCGAACCACCCTGATATCGCCCATGCCCATCAGCTCCCTCTCAGCGCTCCTACTCTCGACAACGGCTACGGGCCTGGAGCCCGCCACCCTCGAGAAGCGGAGTAGGTTATCGACTCTATCGAGGAGCCTTGAGAGCGGCTCCCGCTTGTGGTGATAAGCTATCACTATCCTGGACTCCCTCTTAACCGCTGTCAGGTCGACGGCCGTCTTCTTTGCGTGGAAGACGCGGGCCCCCCTCTCCTCTAGGATCCTCGCGAGCCTCTCCTCGCCCCTCTCATCATACGGTGGCTGCCCCGCCGGCTCCTCCGGGGGCTCCTTGAAGGGGTCTATGGGCTCTATTACTTCCTCGCCTAGGAGCCTCGCCAGCTTCTCGGCCTTGTCGAGCGTTGGGTCTGCGACCCCCCTCTCATACTCGTAGACCATCTTACGGCTCACGCCGATGAAGCTCGCCACGTCGCCCAGGCTCAGGCCGAGGCTCTCCCTCGCCCTCCTCATGGCGTCCCCGTCTATCCTAGCCCTGAGGGTGTCGCGGGCTTGGTACGCGTAGAGGCCTCCACCGCCCCTGAGGTACTCCTCCAGCGATTCAATGCTGATTACCGGTATGCCCCCCCTCTCGTAGGCCACGTAGGGCGCTAGCTCGCGGCCGCCCATCCTCTCGGCCACGATGCCAGCCGGGAAGCCGAGCGTGGCCGCGAGCCCCTTAAGCTCGAGTAGCTCTGAGCGCGGGAGCTCGGAGGCGTCGTCCGTTATCTTTAACAGCATGACCCTTCCATCCCTCGTCCTAGCGACTACGTCCACGCTCCTCCTCTCGATCTTATCGGGGTAGTCTATGACGGCAACCTCATCGCAGTACCTGTAGAGTACTGCCAAAGCCTTGTAGAATACCTCCTTTACCCTAGCCACCCAGGACCCCGCGCCTATTACTACTGGCTTGAGGCTTTTATACAGCAGAACCTAGCAACTCGGGGGTCGCGAGCTTGGGTAAAGCTGCGCTCCCCAAGGATCCCGGGGCGCTGCTCAGGAGGCCCTCAGCGGAAGAGCTGGAATCCCTCATAGAGGCCGTCAAGGACCTCCACGCCCGAGAGGTTGCTCGGGGTAGGGTGGGGGATATACGCAGGCTAGGCGGCGTCTTAATATCCGACCCTATAGACGAGCCACTCGTTATAATAGGGGATCTCCATGGTGACATAGAGAGTTTAGAGGAGATACTCTCGAAGGTGTGGGGGCTCATACAGCGGGGCGCGGTTGTTGTATTCCTCGGAGACTACATAGATAGGGGGACCCCAGAGGGTCAGGCGTCCGTGCTAGCGGCCGTCCTAAGGCTCAAGGAGGCGGCCCCCGAGAGGGTGATCCTACTCAGGGGGAACCACGAGCCTCCACCCGGCCTAGAGCCTAGCCCCCACGACTACCCCCTGGCGCTCCTGCGACTCTACGACAAGAAGGCTCCGGCCCTCTACGAGGAGTCGCGGGCCCTCTTCAACACGATGCCTCATGCCCTGCTAGTCAAGGGGTGGGCCCTCCTAGTCCACGGGGGTATACCCACGGGGAGCCTTGGGCGCTCCACGCCCGAGGAGGTGCTAGGCGCGGGGGAGGATCCCCCGATGGATATACTCGAGGAGATACTCTGGAACGACCCAGTGGAGGACGTCGAGTTCAGGAGGCCAAGCATTAGGGGGGCAGGCTACGAGTGGGGCCCCAAGGCGACGGCCATGGCCTTAAAGAAGCTCAACGTGAAGTACATAATAAGGGCCCACGAGGCCGTCTACACGGGCTACAAGCTCAACCACGGGGGGAGGGTTGTAACAGTCTTCAGCAGGAGGGGGATGCCCTACGGGAACCCCAAGGCTGCATTCCTCGCCTGCCCCAAGCCCCCGGAGGGTGGGGGGATACTCTCCTGCATCAGGGTCATAGGATCCTAGCCGGCCACGCCTCGCCGTTAGGCGCCGCAGGGTCGGTCTAGGCCTCTACGAGCGCGCCCTTCAACCACTATCGCCCCAGCCTCATGCGGGCTATGAACTCCGCCACCCTAACGGCGTCCCTAGTCTCTGCGGGGTCGTGCGTCCTGACTATGTGGGCCCCATTGTAGACTGCTATAGCCGTGGCGGCTAGGCTCCCCCAGAGCCTCTCGGCGGGATCCTCTCTCCCAGTTATCGCCCCTATGAAGGACTTCCTCGAAACCCCCACGAGGATGGGCCGCCCAAGGCATCTGAGGATCTCGAGATTCGCTAGGATTGTTGAGTCCCACTCGTACCAGGGAGGGCTTTTGGGCCTGAAGAAGCCTATAGCGGGATCCACTACGACCTTGGATATATCGATGCCCGCGGCCTCTGCTATTCTCAGCGACTCCGCCAGGGCTCCCAGCACCACTGGGATCGGGCTAGCCCTCTCAGGTAGCTCCCGGCTATGCGCCGCCACTATAACGGGTACCGAGTACTCCGCGACGACCCGCGGCATCCGCGGGTCCCCCTTAAGGCCATACACGTCATTCACTATATCCGCGCCAGCCTCTATAGCCTCCTCGGCAACGCGGGCCCTCGTGGTGTCGACTGAAACGGGGATCCTCACCTTAGAGTTCTCCTTGATAGACCTAATGGCCTCGACGACCCTCCTCGCCTCAACGTCCTCGGGGACGTATGTATCCTTGTAGGGGGCAGTCGACCTCCCGCCAACATCTATAAAGTCCGCCCCAGCCCTCTCAAGCTCCTCGGCCCTAGCAGCGACGGCCTCGGGATCAACCACTATTGAGCCTCTATAGAAGGATTCAGGGCTAACATTTATCACAGCCATTATCCGAACGGGATACTCATCGCCGACTTGCACGCCCGCTATAGAAGCCCTAATGACCCCCACGGGGCCACACCATGGCCCCACCCCCTAGACGGGGCCCTTAGGCCTTTACACGGGCCAAGCGTGAGAGGCGAGGCCACCGCCTCGATTGGATCTTCTCAGTTCTGAGTCTGGGGTGAGCCTTCCTTTAGTTGCGGGAGTTTTTCTAGCTCCCTCGCGAAGGGTGCTTCGCAGCTGTATTTGTTGAAGTGGTTACAAAGGTAGCATATTATGGCTCTGAAAGCCTTCTCTTTAACCTCTATGCTGGCGTTGCCTAGGAGTATGCTTGCGACTCTCTCAACCACCCGCCTTAGGTCGTTGTTCGACAGGATCTCCCTCAAGTACCTGGAGCCCCTTTTACCCGTGACGTAGTATGTTACCGCCGCGGGTGTTAAGCCGAGCAGCGAGGCCACCCTATACTTGCTCGCCCCCATCTCAACCATGACCACGGCGAGCGCCGCTCTGATCGACGGGATTATCTCTCGGGCGGCGTACTCGCATGGCATTTCAGCTATTTTGCCTCTCCTGGCCTCCCTCAAGGCTCTAACACGCCCTGGCCCTCTACGTTGTCGATTCATGTAACAGCGTTAATATACTCTCGCTATGTAGGGGGCCAGGGGGGTGTGGGGTATGGCTGGGAGGTTCTACGAGCTGGATCTAAGCCCGGAGTTCATGGAGGATCTCAGGGAGAGCCTGGCGGACATGGTGAACCCCGTTAGGGTCGACGTGTTCGTTGGCCCCAACTGCGAGACCTGCGAGGACACGGTAAAGCTTATGAAGGCCTTCGAGGAGGCGGCACCCGTCGTTAAAGGTAAGAGGCTCCTAGAACTCAGGATATTCGATAAGTCCAACCCAGAGCACCGCCAGGAGTTTGAGAGGCAGGGGATAGAGAGGGTGCCAAGCGTCACACTGATAGATGGCTACATACGCTACACAGGCATACCGGCGGGAGAGGAGGTTAGAGGCCTCGTCGAGACGATACTACGCATCAGCGAGGGCGATAGCGGCCTTGAAGAGGAGACCGCCAGAGCCCTGGCGGGGCTCAAGAATAAGGTTCACATAGAGGTTATAGTAACGCCTAGCTGCCCCTACTGCCCATACGCCGTGCTTCTAGCCAACATGTTCGCTTACGAGGCGTGGAAGAGGGGTAGTAGAATGGTTATCGCAGACACAGTCGAGGCCTATGAGAACTCTGACATAGCGGATAAATACGGTGTCATGAGCGTCCCAACCATAGCACTCAACGGGATTGTGGCCTTCATAGGGGTCCCCTACGAGGAGGACTTCATAAACTACGTGGTAGCAGCGGCGGAGGGCAGGGTCGAGGAGATAGCCCTTAAGGAGTATGGAGACGCCACTAGCCTCTAGCCCTCCCGAGCCTCTCCCTGAGGATCTCGGCTATCCCCCTTTTCTCGAGTTCAACGGCAGCGACGACGTGCCACCCCGGCGGCAGCGGGATCCTCGTTAGCCCCCTCTCAACGGGTACCCAGTCCTCCCCTAGAGCGTCGACCACCAGGACTCTAGGCGCCACGGGCTTGCTAAACCGCAGCTCGAGAATCCCGGGGCTGCCGGCGGGTGTCCATGCATAGAACCATATGGTCTCGCCATCCACGAGACTGGAGCCAGCGCAGTTAGCGCACCTAGCATGGCCTAGGCCCCCCTCCGGTCCCCGGGAGTCGGGGGGTGTGAGTAGCTCGAATAGAGACCTAGCAGCCCTAAGCGGCCCCCCCGAGCCGAGGGCATAGGGCCTCCCCTGGAGGCCTTCCACCTCGAGCCTGCCTGGAGAGGCCCTGAGCCTGACTCCCCAGGGTGAGGAGGCGTAGAGGCTCGCCGTGGGGCACTCCACGGTGATGGCGTTAGCCTCGACCTCGACGGAGTGGGTGGCATACATGTAAACTGGCCCCCCAGGATGTAGCACCCCTACCCTATAGTCGGCGCAGTCGACCTCCAGCGCTAGGGGCCCCCGGGCAACGGCCTGGCCCTCGGAGTAGAGTAGGGTAGCGCCACCGCCGAGGCATGAGATGACGCGCCTACCCCCGGGTGTAGAGGCTAGAGTGCACTCCGCGCCGACGATCCTAGCGCCCCCAATGCTTGGGGGCCCTGATGCCCGGGGTGCTCTCTTGCTACAGCTGCATGGGCTCCTTGACTGGAGGGGCTCTAGGTCTGGCACGCCTACAAGCCTTCCATCGAGCTCGACACAGCCCGGGAACCCGCTCTCGCCCTGGGCTGGGAGGATCCTGGGGTGTAGGAGGGGGTTGAAGCACTCCCCCGAGCCGGGCTCTCTAGGCCTACCCGGGGGGGCTTTGAGGTCGTACTTGGGGGGCGCGCCTAGGATCGCCTTGAGGCCCCTGCCTATGCTGACGCCCTCCCAGTGGAGCTCGACTCCAAGGCCGCTGTAATCGTAGCCGCAGAGGCGGGCTATCGGGGGGGCTCCCAGGATCCCCTTGGGGCCCTCCTCCTCGAGGAGAGAGCACCAGTCTAGCGGGCTAAGCCTCGAGAATGCTTCTAAGTACGTCTTCGACATCCCCTGGATCCACCCTCTTTAGGACACCGTAGAGCCTCTCACCCTCATTATAGTCTATATTGGCTCCAAGCGCCTCTAGATGCTCTGCGAGGCTCTCCCGCGAGGCCTCACCGCGCGCTAGCACACTAACCCTGAGGCCATCCTCGCCCTCCCTAAGCGATACAGAGACCTTGAGGAGGCCATCCCTACTATAGCCCGTCACTCTAACCTCGCCGACGCTTCCGCCGGTGAGGGTCTTATACCTGGCCCTCGACTCGCTCACACTCATGCCAGCGCCCTCGAGCACCCTACGAGCCCTTGCAACCCACTCCACCAACACCTCACCCCCGCAAGCCCATAGCCTGGGCGGCCCGCCGGTTGGCCCGCGATAATTCCGTCACAGATCCGGTTGGGGGCAAGTATCCTCACCCCGGCGGGCCACCCCTCTAGGCTGGAGGCAACCCTCTTAAGGGCCCCCAGGATCCCCTAAAGCGCACCGGGATGAGGGTTTACTCCCGGTCCGAGCCTCGAGGCATGAGGTGAACATACCCGGCCGACCGCTACCTTACAAGTTTTACTATGACGTCGCGGCCAGTCCTGAGCACCTCAACCTTGCCGAGGGCCTCGAGGGTTAGGAGGCTCTTAGACAGGTCAGCCTCTGAGAGCCTGTAGTTAAACCTCTTGTAGATCCAGTCAATTATCTCCTCAACCCTTACGGGCACGTCGCCGCCTCGGCTGCGGTCCACGAG
>JALSQM010000057.1 GCA_026985385.1 Acidilobaceae archaeon
CGCGGCAAGATCATAGCTGAGGGGGCTCCCGAGGAGCTGATAGGCAAGCTGGGCGGGGAGAGGATACACATAGAGATGCCCGACCCGAGGGCGGCCGAGGAGCTAGCTGCCAGCCTCTCAGAGCTCGGCTGGAGGGCTAAGGCCGTGGGCTCCACGGTTGTTGTCAGCGTCTCAAAGGCTGCTGAGGCGCTGGCAGAGCTGGCGCCGAACATTAGGGGGGCCAGGGAGATCAGGATAGTGAGGCCCAACCTTGAGGAGGTCTTCCTCGAGCTGACCGGTAGAACCCTGAGGGAGGGTGAGGAGCAGTTCGACTCCTTCAAGTATAGGGTGCTCACCCGCAGGGTTAGGAGGTGATGCCCAGTGTCGGCCACGCTACTCCTGGCCTGGAGGGAGCTGAAGAAGTGGCTCGGCAGGAGGGGGGTCTTCATCTCGAGCCTAGTGACCCCCCTGCTCTGGATAGCCCTATTCGGGAAGAGCTTCAACCTCCAGGCAATGCTGAGCCCCCCGCAGGGCGTTCAGCTTCCGCCCCAGGTTGTCGAGGGCTTCAGGAGGATGCTGGAGGAGAGGCTCGTCCAGCTCTTCGGGACGACGGACTACTTCACCTTCGTCGCGACAGGCATGCTTGTGGTATTCGCGGTCTTCCAGGGCATGTTCAGCGGTGTGAGCGTGATATTCGACAAGCGCCTCGGGTACCTCGAGAGGCTCATGACGACGCCCGTCTCCCGCTCCAGCATATTCCTATCGAAGGTCGTGGCAACCCTGGCTAGGGTTACGATACTAGACGCTATACTACTAGGCGTGGCGGCAGCCATGGGCCTCAAGCTCGGGGCCCCCGGCCCCCTCGACTACCTCGCAGCCTGGGCCTACGTGATGCTCGTAGCGACAGCTCTCTCCGCGGGCTACGCCACGATGAGCTTCTACGCCGAGCACCAGGAGGCCGTGTTCGCCGCGAGCAACCTCATAAACCTCCCCCTAATGTTCAGTAGTAGCGCCCTCTTCCCAGTGAAGCAGATGCCCCACTGGCTCCAAGTCATAGCAGAGTGGAACCCGGTCACCCACGCGGCAGACCTGGTCAGGTACCACCTCCTCGGGGCCCCGGTGACCCACTACTGGCTCAAGGCCGCCTACCTAGCTGGAGTAGCTGCGGCACTACTGGGCATAGGGGCCTATCTAAGTGTGAGGTGGATGGAGAGCCAGTAGCGGCGCCCATTCTTACCCCCTCTATACTTCGAGATTTATACTTCGTAGCCCGACCTAACTAGAAGCGGATACGGGGTGCAGAGGGATGCCCCTGACAACGTTCGAGGAGGAGATATACCTTAGAGCCCTCACGGGCAGGCTAGTGGGCATAGCGCTATCCCAGCTGGGCGTGAACAAGCTGGCTGTGGTGGCCCCCAAGAACATTATATGCAGCAGCATAGCCGCCGCCACCGAGGCAGCCTTCCTCGACCACTCCGGGGGAGTGACCTACCACTTCATGGTGGAGCTGGGCAAGAACGAGGCCGAGATAGCTAAGAGGCTCAAGGAGTTCGGCGCCGAGGTAGTGCTCCTACAGTTCGGCGGGGAGGACCCGATAGAGAAGGTTAAGGAGAGCTTCGCAGCCCTCCTCAAGGCTATGGCGGAGGAGGACGTGCCCGGCGCAATAGTCTTCCACGTCAGGATATTCGCCGCCGGAGGAGTCGCCAAGGCCATAGAGGACCCCAAGGTCAAGGAGTACCTCGGGAAGAAGGACCTCTTCGTCTACACCGTCGGCTTCGACGAGGGGAAGGTTTACGTGAACAAGGTCAAGATAGAGGGCAACGAGTTCAAGCTAGAGAAGATAAAGGAGTACCACGTAACCCTAGAGCACGCAGACCTACTCAACAGGAGCCTCAAGGACAGGAAGGTAACCTTCCAGTAGCAGCCCCTCACTCCTCGGCTCCAAGGAGCGCCTACCTCCCTATTTTCTTCCACCGCCTCTCCACTCATAGCCCGCAGTCCACCAGGGGTTTTCGCGCCCCTCGAGGGTGGAACCTTTTTATAGGGTGTCACCCGGAGCTCTGGGCCGGGTCTATGGGTCTGGGCGCGCCTAGAGGCCCCGAGGGGCGCTTGGGGCCCCTGGGCTTCTCCCTTGTAATGTTCAGCATGGCGTCCTGTCTACCCCTCTTCTTCCTGGGCCCCATAGCCTATAGGAGCGGGCTCACACTAGGACAGGCGCTCGCAGCCGCTCTCATAGGCAACCTAGTCGTGGCCGCGGCGATGGCCCTCAACGGCCACGCCGGCGTCGCCGAGGGCATAGGCTTCCAGGAGCAGGCGCGGAGGGTTTACGGGGTAACCGCGGGGAGGGCCGCCGTAGCGCTTAGGGGTCTCGTGGGCGCCCTCTGGTTCGGGGTCGAGGCCTACAACGGCGCTCTAGCCCTAGTCATGATAGCCCTAATGGCGGTGGGCCACTCGGGTGGGGGGCTGGTAGCCGAGGCCTCACACCTCGTGCCGGCGGCGCTTGCATTGTACCTGGCGCTCATGCTTGTAGTCATGCGGGGCGGCATGGAGGCCGTGGGGAGGGCTGCAACCCTGGCCGGCCCCCTGATGATGCTCTACTTCGCCTGGCTGGCGCTATGGCTCCACGGCTGTGGAGCGCCCGCCGCCGCGCCCCGGGGGGTGCCGTGGGCGAGCGCTGCGTTCCTCGCGTACCTTGCCATACAGACGAACTGGTGGGCTACCGTGGCTGTTAACATGAGCGACCTCTCCAGGGTGGCGAGGAGCTGGGGCGCCGTCTGGGCCGGCGTGCTGGCTGGCATGGTGGGCGGCCAGGCTCTAGGCACGTACCTAGGCTACGTGCTGGCTGCCGAGACGGGTAAGGCCCTCCCCCAGGAGATAATAGCGGCGTACGCGCCCGGCGCTCTAGCGGTCTCCCTGGGCCTCATCTTCTCCTTCCTAGCCCCCTGGACCACGGATATCACCGCAAACGTCCCGGCCCTAGCGGATCTGGTGGCGGAGCTCTCAGGGGCCCCCTGGGGTAGGGCGGCCGCTGTAGCGGTTGCCCTGGGCTTCGTGCTCGCCCCATGGTGGGCCCTCGGGAGCGCCCAGGACATAGTGGGGTACGTCGCGGGGTTCGCCGCGAGCTACGGCGTGATCCTGGGCCCACTACTGGGCCCGATGATAGCCTCCCACTGGCTCGCGGGGAAGCGCCTGGACCCCCAGGGTGGCGGGAGGACCTCGTGGCCCGCTGTCACGGGGTTCCTCGC
>JALSQM010000058.1 GCA_026985385.1 Acidilobaceae archaeon
CCGGTTTAACTGCCAGGGTTAGGCTACACAGCCAAGGAGGCATGTCCTACGTCACGGTAACCTGCCTCTACTGCGGCTGGATGAGGAGATACCGCTACCACTAAACACACAACCCGGGAGGGAGTAAAGGGGCGGTGAAGCACTACCCTCATTAACAGTGGAAGCCCCGCGACTCACTGAAGGCATTACGTGAGATGAGAACTTTCATATAAATAACGTGGTATTTGTGAATGTCAACGGCTCCTCGGGGGAGTAGGACAGGCATAAGAGGTGCCGCCAGCGAGCGAGGCCTGGGTGACTCTAAGCGTGAGTCTGCGGTGGAGGGCCAAGCAGGCACACCACGGGCCAGCGGATGTTATCATAGGCAAGAAGGGTGTTACACCCGAGGTTCTACGCGAGATAGATGGCAGGTTGAGGCTTAAAGGCGTCGTAAAGGTGAAGCTACTCAAGACCGCTGTTGAGGTTGAGGGAGGCGATAGACGCGAGATAGCGCGGAGGGTCGCCGAGGCGTTGGGGGCTAAACTAATGGGGGTAAGGGGCCGGACATTCGTTTTAGCGAGGCCCTCGAGGGAGGATAGCTTTAAAGACGCCGGGGAGCCCCAGCGCCTGGGTAGGTGGAAGGCATGGTGACAGCGCTGGACGTACCCGCCGACGAGCTGATTAGAAGAGTCGCCAAGAAGCTGAAAGAGGAGTACGAACAGGTGAAGCCGCCTGCCTGGGCCTTCTATGTGAAAACAGGCCCTCATAAGGAGAGGCCCCCAGAGGATCCGGACTGGTGGTACATACGGGCGGCGTCGATACTGAGGAAACTCTACAAGGCGGGGGAACCCGTTGGGATAGAAACGTTCCGGGTAATATATGGTGGCCGCAAGAATAGGGGTGTGAAGCCTGAACACTTCGTCAAGGCCGGGGGCAGTATAATAAGGAAGATACTCCAACAACTCGAGGCGGCGGGCCTAGTTGAGAAGGTCCCCGGCAAGGGCAGAAGGCTGACACCCATGGGTGTCAGCCTCCTCGACAGGACCGCCAAGGAGATAGCGGAGGAGCTAGTGAAAAAGTACCCTGAACTCTCTAGATACTACTAGAGCCCTGGGGGTGTGCCTATTGTCGCTTGGGCCGGATGAGGATAGGGAGTTAGAGGAGCTGAAGAAGAGGAAGCTGCTGGAGCTGCGGCGTAGGCTTGAGGAGGAACAGAGGCTAAGAGAGGAGCAGGCCCGACTAGAGGCTCAGAGAGAGGCTCTCCTGAGGAGCCTGCTAACGCACAGGGCCAGGGAGAGGCTCGCCAATGTTAAGCTTGTGAAGCCCGAGCTTGCGAGGGCTGTTGAGGACACGATAATACAGCTAGTCCAGGCGGGCAGGCTGGTTCCACCCGTTGATGACGATGTCGTAAAGGAGCTTTTAATAGCGATAGACTCTAGGACGCGGAGGGAGCCCAGGGTACGGTTCAAGTGGAAGTAGGAGCATTATGGGTTAGGAGGTGTGCCCAGTAATGGCCCACAATAAACCGTTAGCTAGGAAGTTGAGGCTCGCTAGGGCCCTGAAGTCTAATAGGGCCGTGCCCGCGTGGGTGGTTCTCCGCACCATGAGGAGGGTTACATTCAACCCGCTGAGAAGGCATTGGAGGAGACAGAAGTTGAAGGTATAGAGCTTTGGGTGAGCGGCCTTGAGTAGTGAGAAGGCGTCGAGGGTGCTGGCCAGGATAGTATATGTAGTCCCCCTTAAGAGGGTGTATTGGGGGAGGAGGACCAATAGAGCTGATAGAGCGGTCAGATTCCTGCGCGAGTTCATCAAGAGACACACGAAGGTTGATAGGGTGGTGATAACGAACGAGGTTAACAACTACATATGGAGTAGGGGTCGCGAGAAGCCTCCACGCCGCGTCAGAGTTGTGGCTACGATTAGAGAGGAGGAGGGGGAGGAAGGCGAGAGGATCAAAGTCGCGATAGTCCGCCTCGCAGCCGAGAAACTACGGCCCGGCCCCATAGAGTCGATTAGCGGCAAGTAGCTGTCGAGGTGACGCCACGCGATGACCCAAAAGGGGGAGCGGCGCTTCGAGGTAGTGAAGATGTCCCTCTTCGGTAACCCTAACATAGGCGTCTACATGCATGTAACAAACGACTACGCCTTTGTACCGCCCGGTCTAACGGGGGAGGAGAAGAGTGCCATAGAGGAGATACTTGATGTGGAGATAATAGAGACTACTGTGGCGGGCTCGAGGCTCCTAGGCATAATGTTGGCCGGGAACGATAACGGTCTGATAATCTCGAAGGCCATAGAACCCGACGAGTTTAACGCCATTAAGAAGGCTGTGAGAGACCTAAATGTTGAGATACTAGAGTCGCGCAACAACGCGGTCGGCAACCTTATTGTGGCTAATGGTAAAGCCGCTCTAGTATACCCCTACTTCGAGGATAGAGCAGTTAAGGTAGTAGAAGACGTGCTAGGCGTTGAAGCCTACAGGGTGAGCATAGCGGGTATCCCCACTGTCGGCTCAGTAGCGGTGATCACTGATAGGGGGGGACTCATACACCCAGATGCCACGGAGGAGGAGGTGAAGAGCCTCAGCAGGATCCTAGGGGTCCCTATAGAGACCGGCACCGTGAACTTCGGCGTCTCCTTCGTGAGAACAGGCCTTGTAGCTAATACCAAAGGAGCTATAGCCGGGGAGGACACTACAGGCCCCGAGCTGGCCCGAATACAGGTAGCGTTGGGGGGTGCAAGCGTTGAGTGAGGTTAAGACCTATAGGATAAGCGGTAGGATGCTACTCTCACACGACCGCTTCCCCGAGTGGAGGAATTTCACTGTATACGTGAGGGCGCTGAAGCCCGAACACGCACTGGAGAAGGTGTACTCGGAGCTTGGAAGCAGGCATAAGCTGAAGAGGTATCACATAAAAATAGATGAAATAAAGGAGGTCCCCTTAGAGGAGGTAGAAGACCTCAACATAATCAGGCTAGCACAGCTGACTAAGTGGGTGAAGGTGAAGTGAGTTCGGAGCCCAAGGAGAGAGGAGTAGTAATCGACGTAAATGCCCTCTACGCCCAGATGCAGGCTATAGCCGAGGAAATAGCCAAGCTAAGGGAGGCTGAGGGCCAGATAGCTGTTGCCCTAGAGGCCGTTAGGAGGGCTAAGGATAGCATTGATGCCATAGTAAGGCTTCAGAGGGGCCG
>JALSQM010000059.1 GCA_026985385.1 Acidilobaceae archaeon
GGTGTTACCCGCGGCGACCGCGTCCCCCTTATCCCATATAATCTCCCCCCGCATGAGGAAGCCTATCCCCTCAAACCTCTCAATCAGGTAGGCGTGTAGGGGTATGTAGGGCCTCCGGCCGAGGTTGGCCACGTTGAAGCACGCCCGCCCACCCCAGACGAGGACGCGGTAGACCTCCCTCATAACCTCCTCGATGAAGTCCAGGTACTCCCCCAGAGTCAAGTCCCCGTCATACTCCTTCCCCACGTTGTACGGCGGGGAGGTAACCATTAGGTGCACCGAGTTACCCGGGAGCCTCCTCAACACCTCACGTGCATCCCCCACGATGACCCTGTCCAGGAGCTCCGGGGGCACGGGGTTCTCCCCGAGATCCCCGGGGGACGGCCTGGGGGGCCTCCACTCGGCGTAGAGCCTGCGGGAGTAGAAGGGGCTCGAATCATGGCTCACCCGGCCCGAGACCCCGAAGCGGCTGGTGCGGGTGCGTCTTGCACCGCGTCCCATATGCAGGGCCACCCTCTGTAGATGGCGGCGCACGGCATAATAGTTGTGTCGACCCTTGAGGGGCTCAGCGGAGGCCGCTCTTCTTCTGGGTAGTGCTACTCTTCCCTCTATCCCCTCCCGCGGTGTAGGTGTAGGCCCCGCAGGCTCTCTACTGGTGCTCGCCTAGTGCTGTGTAGTCGTAGTGCATTACTAGTGGTAGGCTTGTCTTTGCTATTATGTAGTCCTCCTTGTATACGTGGCTCATTATTATCATTGTCCTATCGCTTAGGCGTGGCACGTACTTCTTCAGGTCCTCGCTTATGTCTATGCTCTCGAGCTGGCTCTTATCCATCCTTAGGACTATCTTGGTGTTGGCTAGCTGGAGTATTATGTCGTGTAGGTCCTTGGGGCTGTGGGTTGAGAATACTATGCCCAGCCCCCGGGCCCTGCCGAGGCGTGCTATGCGCGCTATCATGCCTGCTACCTGCCTGCTCGACTCCCTCTCCTCGGCCGGCCCCTTCTCCTGTGGGAAGAACTGGTGCGCCTCGTCTATGAATACTACTACGCTGGGCGTCCTCTCCCTCCTAGCCCATGCCCTGTGCTTCCAGGCTATGAGCCTCTCAAGCATCCTGTAGGCCGCGAGCCTCGGCGCCTCGACGCTGCTCAGCCCCCTCTCAGCGGGCCACTTGAGGTCCAGCACCACGGGGGCATCGGATTCCCGGGCCTCCGAGACTATCCAGTCCCACCCCGGCTCCCGGAGGACCTCGAGCCTCCCACCCCTATCGACTGCGACGTCGACCATGCCAGTGTCGAGGAGGCTGCCTATCCTCCTCGCCAGGGCCTCGAGGGTGCCCTTGTGGGGCCTGGCCCTTAGGATCTCCTCCACGTACATCCTCACGAGGTCTCCGAGCGTCACCTCACCCCCGCCGGGCCTCTCGTAGAGGGGCTCCTCATACGCCTCCCCAACCCCGCGGTCGGGTGGTAGGGCTATGTAGGGGGCCGCTAGGTCGGAGGCCTCCTTAACCTCCTCCTCCAAGTCGTACTCCTGCCTCTTGGAGGAGAGCAGCGCTAGGGCAACATTGCAGGCCACGTAGAGGGCCTGGAGGGGGCCGGCGTAGCCTTCGAGGCTCCTCCTAACCCTCTCCCTCACACGCCTCAGCAGCTCCCTAGCGAAGGCTGTGAGGCCCGGCATCAGGCCCGCTAGGACGTCGCTCTCAATCGTGGTCGTGTTAATGGTGTACGGTACAAGCCTCAACCTGAACCCCGCGGGCACCTGGGCCTCGAGCGCCACCGCCCCCCCGCGGGTCTTAACAGCCCAGCCCGGGGGCTCGACGCCTGCGAGTGGTAGTATCGAGAGCCTGTAGTAGTTGGAGGCGAACCACCTCCACTGGGCCTCGGCGTCGTAGGGGTCCTCGGAGTTAGCTATTGCCTCCTCCACATCGTATATCGTGAGCGGGACGACTACATGCAGGGACCTCGGGGGCCCCACGCCCCTGTAGATCCTGGACCTCACAACAGCCTCGGCCTGGGGCTCCTCCTCGGCGGGCCTGGGTGGGAGGGGGAGCTGTATGAAGTCCTGGTTCATATCCGCGACCACGGCCACCGGCCTCGAGTGCCTGGGGAATAGGGAGTAGAGGCTCGCTATCATGTTCTTCAGCAGCGTCGTCTTACCCGAGCCGGTGGTACCCAGCACTAGGACGTGCTGGTAGAGGGCCCTCAGGGGGAGCTTGACTGGTATGGCCCCACCCTTGACTAGGGAGCCGGGGGTCGCCAGGGCCCCCAGGGGGATCCCCTCGGCCGGGAGGTCTAGGAGCCTGGCCAGGACCTCGGGCTTCGGATCCACCACGGGCGACTGGGGCTCTATGCTCGTGGTGGCTGGGACGACCTCGCCCGTCTCGGGGTCCATCTCTACTAGGAGCTCGCCGACTATCGTGGTCCTAGTCATTAGGCCCCGGGGCTCTAGGCCCTGCTGGTAGCCGCTTATGGGTGGCTCAACACCCAGCTCCGCCAGCTCGTCCCTCCTAACTATCTCGACGACCCTCATGAGGGCGACGTGCCCCCACTTGGGGTCGACCACGGCTAGGTAGTCGCCCACCCTGTGGAGGCTCCCCGGGGACTCGCTGTAGTAGACCTCGGGGTCTACCTCGAACTCGACGCGGGCCCCGTGCTGGACCCTCACCTCCCCATACCTGGAGATTGAGCCCACCACGACCCCTATGCTCGAGGCCCTCTCGTATGCGCTCCTAAGCCCCCTCTCGAGCCTCTCAACAACGTCCCCGCCTGGGCTCCTCATTCAACCCCACCCCTCCACCCTCTCCTCGAGGGCCGTCTCGTAGCTGAGGGGGATCCCCCTCCTGGCCAGCTCCCTCTCGAGGAACCTGGCAAGGCTCCTCGCTATGCTCCTAGACCTCCTATCGCTAGCCACTATGACTAGGGGCTGGAGGCCCCCGGAGGCTATGCTGGAGAGGGCGTAGGCTTGGTATGGCTCGATGCCCAGCCTATCCCGCAGGATCGAGAGGGTCTCCTCGGTGTACTCTAGCCTGGCTATCCTAACGCCCTCGGGGCCGCTCTGCCACCTACCAGGCGGCACGGCCAGGTACTCGACGAGCTTAACCACCCCGGAGAGGGGGGCCTCAACCGCTATGATGGGGGTCCGGTATATGCGGCCCG
>JALSQM010000060.1 GCA_026985385.1 Acidilobaceae archaeon
CCATCAGTCTCGCGATCCTTCTGGCCTCACCCGGCTTGAGGGACCTGTAGTGGCCACTCCTAAGCCTCTGATCGAGCAGGGCCTCGCAGTAGAGCTGGTCGGCGAGCATGGAGCCCGTGACAGTCCCCGCCACCTCTAGGGGAGTGGGCGTCCCCAGCACCCCGGGCGCGGGGTTCGGTGCTACCATAAATCCCCGCGCCACTCTGCCGCCCCATGGTGCCCCTCCGTGGCTGGCGTGCTGCGCGTGGTAATCGCTCAGCCGGCCCCTGTTAGGGGGGATCCCGCTGATAGGGGTAACCCCCTCAAGGCCGCCTCCATGCTTGGTGAGGCCTCACGCTTCGACCCCGACCTGGTGGTTTTCCCCGAGTACTTCCCCTTCCACGAGACCCGCGAGCTCCTAGCTGCCGTTGAGGACCTGGGGGCCTACGTGGTCGCCGGGATAGCCTACAGGGCCGGCGGGGCGGTCTACAACACCGCAACGATATACGCGCCGGACGGCTCCGTCGCAGCTAGGCAGGGTAAGAGGTACGTGGGCAGGCTCGAGAGGAGGCTCTGGGGCTTCACAGGCTGGGAGGGGGGCTACGTTGTAGTGGATATAGGCAAGGCCAGGCTCGGCGTGGCAGTGTGCGCTGACTTCTGGAGCTTCCCGGAGGCCGCCCTAGAGCTGTTCCTAGGCGGCGCGGACGTATTCATTAACCCCTCATACATGTTCAGCCTCCAAGACCACTGGATCGCAGCCAACACCTCGAGGGCACTCGAGTTCTACACCCCCGTCGTGGGGGTTGACCTGGCGGCCTTCCCCCTCAGGACTAGGAGGTACACATTCACGGGCGGGGGCCTGAGCCACGTCATAGAGCCTCCCGCGAGCGAGGAGGAGGCCGAGGAGTGGTGGGCCTCGGGGGCGGCATCGGCTGAGGGCTGGGTTAGGCTGAAGCTCCACACGGGCGAGGCGCTGGCGGCACACGAGGTAGATGTTGCGGGGGCCTCGAGGCTGAGGAGGGACTGGTGGGAGAGGATGAGGGGGGTAAGCCTGGAGGACTGGATGCAACAGGCGAGGAGGAGGCACACGCCGGCAAGACTAGTCCCCGGGAGGCCCCGCGGCGCCTAGACGCCCCTCGGGGTCGGCGCTGGGTGCCACCCCGGAAATATATTCCCCCCGAACGCGCCTTCTCTACCGCATAAACCTCGTGTTGGGGGTGTAGGTATGGGTATCCGGGGCCTCCCCCGAGCGGCCTCTGCAGCCGCTCTAGCCCTAGCCCTTCTTGTGGCGCCCCTACTGGCGGCGCCCGCATGCTCGGAGACCTTCGGGTTCCCGCCGATCCTAGCGCCGGTGTGGGGGTACGCCGCTAAGGGTTGGACGGTGGATTGGGTGTCCTGGAGCCCCAAGGGCATGCTCGCCGCGCAGCTCCACAATGGGAGGCTCCAGGGGAGGATCATAGTGTTCAAGCCTGGCGGGGGCATCGCCTGGGATAGCGGGGCCACGTACCCCCTCATCGGCCCGCCCAGGTGGGATCCCCGGGGCGGTAAGCTGGCCGTGGTAGCCGTGAAGAATGGGGTCCGCTACATCCTACTAGTTGATGTGGAGCACAACACCACGAGGCTCGTGAGGCCCAAGGGTGTCAGGGGCGATATCTGGGGCTTCAGGTGGAGCCCCCGGGGAGGCGGTGTGGCGGCTCTCAACACCGAGCAGGGGCTCGTCGTGGCCAACCTCTCCTCGGGCGAGGTGCTCTGGAGGCTCCCCATAACGCCCATCGCCACCCTCGAGTGGAGCCCCGACGGGGGGATCCTGGTTATAGCAACACCAACGGGCCTCACAGCCCTAGACCCTGGGGGGCACAAGCTGTGGTCATACAAGACCCCCGCCATGCCTAGGAGGCTCTCCTGGTCGCCTGACGGTAGGCTCCTAGCGGTGGGGCTCCCCGGCGTCGACCACCTGCTGGGGAGGATAGTGGTCCTGGGCAGGGACGGCAAGGAGCTCTGGAGCGCCAGCGACCCCCTCAAGGCTATTGAGGGGTTCAGCTGGGGTGCGAACGACACGATGCTAGTCATCACGCCCAAGTACATGAAGCTCTACAACTCCAAGGGCAGGATAGTCATCCTGAGCCCCTCACCCACGAGGTCCTCCGTAGCCTTCCCGGTGAGCGTGCTCTGGCGCCCCGGGAGCGTGTCCTTCCTAATCTACCAGGAGGCCATGGGCCTCCTACTACTCAACCCAGAGGGCCTGGCTACGCTCTGGCGTGACGAGCCCGGAGCCCCCATGAGGGCCTCCTGGAGCCCCGATGGGGCCAGCCTCGCAGTGGTCCTGGACTGGTCTAAGGTGCTAGTCTACAGGGAGCCTCCCCCCGGCTGGCTGGCCACGGTCAGGGTCAAGGCCGATAGCGGCTGGTGGGTCAACCCCGTAGTCCAGACCTGGGATGGCCTGGTGAGGAAGGAGCACGAGGCAGTAACCGGCTTCACCACCTCAATCTACGCCACCCCGGGGAGCTACGTGGTATCCTACTGGGCCCGCAGGCCCCCCAAGGGCTGGCTGATAATCGGCGGCGACCCCTCCAGGATACTCCAGTCAAACGCAGTCAAGGTGAACCTAACCCTAAAGCCGGGGTCGAGGGTGGTGCTCGAGGTCTCCAGCGGGAGGTTCCTAGCGAACCTCAACAAGAGCCTCGCGAGGATAATAGTCGAGGCGCCCCCGCAGGCGACGGTTATCTTCAAGAAGCTCGACGAGAACGTGCCCGTGGAGAGCGGCGTCCCCATGATGGGGGCTGGGGAGAGGAGGGTCTACGCCAAGCCGGGCGAGTACAAGGTACAACTCAGGGTCGGGGCCACCACCTATGACGCTGGCACCATAAGGGTCCACGCGGGGGAGATCCTACGCCTAAACCTCAACACCCTAATACACACCCAGACCCCGCGGACCACGACGACCACGAGTGGGGCCCCCACAGGTACCCACACGACAGCCGAGACAACCACCACGACCACGAGTACGGCCGCCACCACGACAGCAGGCAGCCCAGGAGGCACCCCGGGAAGCCAGCCTGGAACCACCACAGGCTCCCCCACAGGGTCCTCCGGCACGGCGGCGACCAAGACCAAGACCGGGGCTGGCAGA
>JALSQM010000061.1 GCA_026985385.1 Acidilobaceae archaeon
CGTCTATCTCGGTGAGCATCTGGCTCACAATCCTTTCTGTGACCTTAGTACCTACCTCCGTGCCCCTAACGCTGGCTATCGCGTCTATCTCATCTATGAACACGACCGCGGGAGCGTATTGCCTGGCCTTCCTGAAGATCTCTCTTATCGCCTTCTCGCTCTCACCCACCCACTTCGATAGTATCTCGGGGCCCCTCACGGCTATGAAGTTGGCCCCACTCTCCGTGGCCACGGCTTTTGCCAGTAGGGTCTTACCCGTGCCGGGCGGGCCGAATAGGAGGATCCCCTTCGGGGGCTTGATGCCGAGCCTGCTGAAGGCCTCGGGGTACTTGAGCGGCCACTCGACTATCTCCCTGAGATCCTGTTTTACATCGTCTAGGCCGCCCACGTCCTCCCAGTGAACCTCCGGCACCTCGACCTGGATCTCCCTGAGACCGCTCGGCGTTATCTCCTTGAAGGCAGCCAGGAAGTCCTCCATTTTAACTACCATCTTCTCTAGTACCTCGACCGGGATCCTCTCCTGCTCAATATCTATCTCGGGGAGGTACCTCCTCAAAGCATGCATCGCCGCCTCCCTAACCAGGGCGGCGAGATCGGCGCCTGTGTAGCCCTTAGTCATCTCAGCTATCTTCTCTAGGTCTACGTCCTCCGCTAGGGGCATGTGCCTGGTGTGTATCTGGAGTATCTCGAGCCTACCCTTCTTATCCGGCAGGGGCACCTCGATCTCTCTATCGAACCTACCCGGCCTCCTAAGCGCTGGATCTATGGCGTTCGGCCTGTTAGTGGCCCCTATAACAATGACCTGGCCTCGGCTCTCGAGGCCGTCCATTAGTGTTAGGAGCTGTGCTACAACCCTCCTCTCAACCTCGCCGACGACCTCATCCCTCTTGGGGGCTATAGCGTCCAGCTCGTCGATGAATATAATGCTGGGAGCATTCTTGCGTGCCTCCTCGAATATCTCCCTTAGCCTCTGCTCACTCTCACCGTAGAACTTACTCATGATCTCGGGGCCGTTAATGCTTATGAAGTATGCGTCGCTCTCATTGGCCACCGCTTTCGCTAGGAGGGTCTTACCGGTGCCCGGGGGCCCGTAGAGGAGGATCCCCTTAGGAGGCTCTATACCCAGCCTCTTGAACAACTCTGGGTGCCTGAGTGGCAGCTCTACCAGCTCCCTTATCTTGAATATGACGTGTTTGAGGCCACCTATGTCCTCGTAGGTCACCCTCGGCAGCGAGATCGAGCCCACGGGCTTCTCGAGCACCTCTATTATAGTCTTATCTGTAACTATAACTGCCCCCCTAGGCCTAGTGTCTATCACCTGGAGCTGCACGGCCTGGCCTATGACCGGTATAACCACTATGTCGCCCTCGATTAGGGGGGTGTTGAGCAGCTTCTTCTTGACATAGTTCCTGAACGCCTCGTCCACGCTCATAGGCTGGGAGGTCGGGGCGAGCCTAACCCTCGTGGCGGGCTTGACCTCGGCCTTCCTCACTATAACCTTATCACCTATGTTGACGTCGGCGTTCCTCCTGAGGATCCCATCCATCCTTATTATGTCGAGCCCCTGATCCTCCGGCAGCGCGGGCCACGCTATGGCAACAGTCTTCCTCCTCTTACCCTCAATCTCGACTACATCGCCGGGCTCTATGCCGAGGAGCCTCATGACGTTCAGGTCTATCCTAACCTTCCTCTTACCAGAGTCCCTGGGCCTCGCCTCGGCGACCCTGAGGACTACCTCCTTCCTAGTGGGTTGCTCCTCACCGCCTGTAGAGGCGCTGGGCATAGAATCTACGCACCTCCCCTAACTGGCTCCCCCTTACACCTTATACGCTCGGGGCTTAATAGCAGGTGTTCAAGGCCCCTGCATCCGGGGCCTGATGCTCGAGGAGTAGAGGGGTTATAGGGAGTCATTCCCCGGGAATGCGGGGGAGCCGGGTGTGGGCCCTCCTGGGCCTCCAGCTAGGAGAGCCTATGGACGGCCTCGATCTCTACCTCGTCTACCCCCTCAACGGATCTAATGGCCTCCTCTAGCGCCTCGGTGCCGCCCTCGGTCTCCTCCGGCATGGACACGATTAACTTTAACGCCTTGAGGCCGAAGGCTATTGGCTCCACCCCGCTCCCCTCTATCTTGTACCCCTCTGGTAGGGCCTTCTCTATCCTGGCCTTGAGCTCCTCTAGATCCAACTCCACGCTCGAGGGTAGCACCCTCATTATAACGGCCACCCTAGCCATCAGAGCCACCCCCTAGGGACCCTCGAAGCCGCAGTAGGGGCACTTATACGGTGTGCCCTGCCTCCTACACTGGGCGCACCTCCATATGAGGGCCTTACCGCAGTTGGGACAGTAGAACGCCACGGCCCTCTCGCCCGGGTGTATTATGCGGCCGCAGCTAGTGCATATAGGCGGCTTTACGGGGTCATACACGTCTATCCTCCTAGGCACTAAGGCCGACATCCTAGAAGCCCCCACCGCCACCTCGAGAGCCACGAATTATAAGGGTTACCGTAGGCTCCCCGCTGATAAGAGCGCCTTCTAGGAGGGAGCCCAAGCCCGGCTCTCCCCGTCAACCTAAGAGGTGTGCTAGTGCCTTCCCTCCCCGTATTAGCTTCGCCCGCATCCACACCCTCCCTCGGGGCACAGGCCTTGAGCGTCTCCTGTAGGGTTGTAGGGAGGGGTTTCGAGCTTAGAGTAGTCGATTCCGGGCTGTGGAGGGCTAGGAGTGGCGATGGCTTCCTCGAGGTTAGTGTTGGCCTCTTGAAGGCGGATGCCCAGGCCAGCGTCGCGGGTGAGAGGATTGCTGGCCCGCTCCTCCTACCCTTCAGGTTGGAGGGCTGCCCGGCAGGGCTCTCTGAGACCGTTAGAGCCGTGGCGTCGGTCTATAGGAGTAGGGTTGTAGTGGAACAGCTCTACGACCTCTCAGTCAGGATGGGCCCCCTAGCCTCTGAGGCTTGCATAGACCCGATCTACATACCAGCATCGAGGGCGCGCCTCATAACGCACATGCCCTGCTACGAGCCTAGCCAAGACGAAGCCGAGGAGCTTAGGAGGGAGTACGGGGGGCTGGCCTCCAGGGTCTCGGAGCCCTGCGGGGGAGGCCGTATCAG
>JALSQM010000062.1 GCA_026985385.1 Acidilobaceae archaeon
AGAAGCTGGTGGAGCAGGACAGGAAGTTCGAGGCTCTAGCAAGGAAACTGCTGGAACACGATAAGAGGTTTGAAGCTATAGAGAGGAAACTATTAGAGCACGACCGGAGACTCGAGGCGATAGAGAGAAAGCTATTAGAGCACGATAAGAGGTTCGAGGTTATAGAGAAGAAGCTGCTGGAACACGACCGGAGGTTCGAGGCCCTCGAGAGGAAGTTATTGGAGCATGATAGGAGGTTTGAGTCTATAGAGAGGAAGCTGCTGGAACACGATGAGAAGTTTAGGGTGGTCGTTGAGGAGCTCAGGGATATTAGGGAGGAGGTTAGGAGGATCTGGGAGACCCTATCGGAGCATAATAGGAGGATGAGCGTCGCCGAGCTGGAGCTGGGAGCGTTGGCTGAGAGCTTCTACTCTAGGAGTGTATACGAGGATCTGAGGGAGGAGATACGCGGTAGGGGTGAGAGGATCCTGGCCCGGCATAGGAATTACCGCGTGGACGACAGCGAGATCGACCTCCTCATCGAGACTGATAGGACTGTCTACGTGGTAGAGGTTAAAGTGAAGCCCAAGCATGAGGATGTCGGCGCTCTACTTGCTAAGGCGGATCTGGTGAGGGCTAAGCGCCCCGGTAAGAGCGTCGTGGCGGTACTCGCAGGGGCTCTGATAGGGGGTGAGGTGGAGGAGTACGCTAGGAGCAAGGGGGTCAGGGTCTACGCCTACTAGCCCAGCTCGAAGACGAGGCTCTCATAGCCGGGTATCCTCGAGCCCCTCTCCACGCGGACCTCGAGGATCCTGGAGTCGCTGGATAGCCTCACCCTACCCGGCATCTCGTAGTCTAGGATCCTCGAGCCGGGTGGGAGTATCCACGTGACCGTGTAGGGGTATTCGGCCACCTCGGGCTCGTAGTAGTCCTCGTATACGTTCCTCCCCCTCCTAGGCTTGTAGGGGATCCTCACCTCGAAGACAGCGGTCGACCTAGACTTCTCCCCCCTCACGTCGATGTATACACCATCAACGACCGCCCTCACCTCCTCCCCGTTGATAAGCATCCTCTCCTCGTCGAGGAAGCCCTGCATGTTAGCCCGGAGGGTCTCCACCTCCCCCCCGTAATCACCGCTCCTGAGGAGCCTCCAGTAGAGGGCCTCCCTATCCTCGTAGTCGAACACTATAGTGTACCATATCACGCCCCTGCAGACGTGGAAGAACCCCTGACCATAGAGGGGCCTCAACGCCGACACCCACGCCTAGGTGGCTCGGCACGCTCGTGTGACTCCATCCCCCCACGGGGGGTCGAGGGGTCCGGGGTCCTCATGGCCTCGCAGCTCCCAGTGGGGCCTCGGCTGTCCTGGCCCGCATCACCGCCTCCCGGGGGCTCAGCGCTTTTAACCATCCTCACAGGCTCCTCCCGTCAATCCCGCGGTGTGCTCTGGGTGTGCGCGCACTAAAATGAATCCCCGGGGAGGGGCTTAGCGTGGCGGAGCCTCTTCCCGAGGCGTGGGTGGTGTGTGGTGTTCGAGGTCCCCGTCTGGGCTAGCGTGGGGCTCGGCCGCGCGGTGCTGCCCGGGGGATCCCTCGAGGCCGTTGCCTTCCTGGGGGGCCGCGTGTACCCTCTGAGCCTGGCCGGGTATGATAGGGTTGTTGACGTGCTGAGGGAGGTTGACCCCGGGGAGTTCGAGGCCCTCGCTGTGAGGGCTTCGAGGCTCCATAGGGGGTACCCGGTCGGCTCCGTTTACCTGGCGGCGCCCCTAGAGGGTGGGGGGAAGCTGCTGGGCCTAGGCCTGAACTATGCTGGCCACGCGAGGGAGACGGGCAGAGGCCCCCCGCCTAGGCCCGAGGTCTTCGCCCTCACGTGGAACAGCGTTGTAGGCCCCCTGGACCCGATAATAGTTGCCTCGGAGGACCTGAGGGTCGACGTCGAGGTCGAGCTGGCCGTGATCGTAGGGCCCGGGGGCAGGGGCCTCACGCCCGGGGAGGCATTAGAGGCCGTGTGGGGCTACACAGTGGCCGACGACGTTAGCGCGCGGTACGAGCAGTTCGAGATCGGGGTTAGCCAGTTCTGGAGGGCCAAGTCGTGGGACACCTTCACCCCCCTGGGCCCCCTCATAGTCCCCCGACCCAGGCTGGATCCCTCCCGGGGCCTGAGGCTTAGGAGTAGCATCAACGGCAACACGCTCCAGGACTCCACGACCGCCGACATGATACACGGGGTGGCCGAGGTGGTCTCCTACATATCCGAGGCGGCGACCCTAAGGGCGGGCGACGCCATACTAACAGGCACCCCGGAGGGCGTGGGCCACGCTAGGAGGCCGCCGGTGTACCTGAAGCCCGGTGACACAGTTGAAGCCTGCATAGAGTCGATAGGGTGCCTACGCAACACAGTCGTGCTCGACCCCGCAATCAAGCCATCCACACTCACAACCCCCAGCCCCTAGGGGGCCTCGTCACGCGGCAGCGCCCGCCGGTGTGACCCCGAGAGTACCCGGCCGCGCAGGGCTAGGCTGCAGCGCCACCAATAGCCCCCAGGGGGTGATGGGGGGTTGGCCGTCTCAGATCTCAGCATGGCCCTCCACCAGCTCTCGAGGGCGCTTAGCATACACCCGCACGTCGACGTGGGCTACGTGGCCGCTATGGCTGGGCTTGTGCTGCTGCTAACATTCGCGGGCATTGGAACGGCTCTAGCGCTGGTCAGGCTCGCTAGGAGGGTTTGGAACGCCACCCCGCGTGGGCTGCTGACCGCGCTGCTCGTGGGCGCCTGGGTGCTTATACTGATAGGAATCCTGGTGCCCTAGCGCTGAGCGGCCTCAGCCTCGGCCCTCCGCTCGAAGAGTCTCTTGAGCATCTTCAGCCTTATGAAGTCCTCCCTCATCCTCTCCTCCAGGACTCCCCTGATGAACTTTATGGCGGCGTCGTAGCTTGGCAGTATCACGTAGTCTAGGGCGTTTATCAGCCTCTGCGTCTCCCTCAGCTCGTCGAGGAGGAGCCTTATCATCTCATCATACTCTAACAGCTTGAGGAGCTTGGGAAGAAGGTCACGGGCCCTCCGGTAGGCCCTCGCCAGCCTGGGGTGAACATCGCCTGGCAGCGCGGGGCTGGCGATGCTGGACTCGTCCAGGTTGAAGGTGGGGGTCTTCACGGCGAAGAGGATCCTCCTACCCACGCTTACATCCAGGCTCTCGGGGGCCGCCTCGGCGTAGGACTTAACCCTCTCCAACCCCTCAGCGGAGGCCCCCACGTAGTAGTCGGTGAAGACGTCCCCGATGGTCTTGAAGACCTCCTCCTGGTACCTGTTATACTCCTCGGCAGCACTCTTAATGTAGTGGAGGAGGACCTCCCTCTTCTCCTCCATCACAGTCCTAATCCTCTTAATCATAGCGTACTCGCGGCGCAGCCTGATCAAGTTAATCTTAGTCGGCAGAACCTTCCTGGGGTCTACAGCCAATAACGCCACCCGGCCTCGCTGAGAGCAGCACAGCTATTTTAAGCCGAGCCCACGGGAAGGGGGTCTTAAAGAGGCTTTAACTGATTACTGAGAGGCGCTGGCTGTGAAGGGCTAAATATCCCGCTATCCTTGGGGGGCCGAGAAGAGGGGTGGTAAGTAGGTGGGAGAGTGGAGGTTAAAGCCTGAAGATGTCGATGACATCGCAGTTGGAGCAGCGGTACTCGGCGCTGGCGGGGGTGGGGATCCATATCTAGGCAAGTTAATGGCTCGGAGAGTTTTGGAGAGGGGAGCCGAGATCGTGCTCGTTGACCCGGATGATGTAGATGACGAGTCCTTTATCGTGGCCCCAGCCTTCATGGGAGCCCCGGTTACTATGTTTGAGAAATTGCCGAGTGGAGCAGAGTCCGTTAAGGTCATCAAAATACTGGAAGGCTTCATGAACAAGAGCTTCGATTATCTGACACCCATAGAGGCTGGAGGGCTAAACTCTACTATCCCTCTCTATGTAGGCGGGGTTACAGGTAGAACCCTCATAGACGGTGATGGCATGGGCAGGGCATTCCCGGAGCTTCAAATGGTCACTTTTCACCTCTATGGAGTTAAGGCTACCCCCATGGCTCTAGCAGATGAGAAGGGTAATGGAGTCATACTGGATACCATCGACAACTATTGGGCCGAGAGGATAGCCCGAATGGTCACGGTTAGGATGGGCGGCTGGGCCTCTATAGCGATCTACCCTATGGAGGGGCGCATATACAAGAAGGCAGTCATACCTAAAACTATATCGAAGGCAGCTGAAATAGGCAGGGAGCTAAGAGACGCCAAGAATAGTGGCCGTGACCCCGTAGATGCTCTGCTCGAGGCTGCCGGGGGCTTCAAGCTCTTCGAGGGGAAGATAGTCGATGTAAGTAGATGGACCGAGGCAGGCTTCGCTAAAGGCCGGGTCGAGATAGAGGGGCTAGGTGACTATAAAGGTCGGAGAATGATTGTTGACTTCCAGAACGAGAACCTAGTCGCCAGAATCGACGGTGAGGTAGTAGCGTCGGTTCCAGATATAATATCCATTCTCGACATGGAAACTGGCGAACCCATAACCACGGAGAGGCTCAGGTATGGCTTTAGGGTAGTCGTAGCGGGCATACCGTGCGACCCAAAGTGGAGAACCCCCCACGCCTTAGAGGTGGTTGGCCCCCGCTACTTCGGCTATAACGTCAATTATGTGCCGATAGAGGAGAGGATCAAAGTCTTAGCATATTAGAGGTGGTATTAATGGCGGGTTACAGGGTAGGAATAGACGTCGGAAGCACGAATACTGACGCCGTAATCGTTGACAGGAAGGGGGGACTAGTCTACGCAGTGAAAACCCCTACAACAAGTGATGTGACAAGCGGGCTCCTAAAGGCGCTAAAGCAGGTGGTTGAGGGCTCTGGCGTTCCGCCCGAAGAGATAGTTTCGGTGAACTTCGGTACGACACATGGGCTCAACGCTATAGTCCAAAGGCAGGGGCTCCTCAGGGTAGGCGTGATACGGATAGGCCTCCCAGCGACACGCATAGTCGAACCCATGGCCGACTGGCCAGCCGATCTGCGCGAGGCCGTTGGGGGCCTAGTAGCGATGGTTAGAGGAGGCTTCGAGTATAACGGTGAGGAGATAGCCCCCCTTGACGAGGATGCCGTGAGAAGGGCTGCAGAGCAGTTTAAAACCATGGGGGCAGAAGCCGTCGCTATAACCTCGGTCTTCTCACCTGTGAGGCCCGACCACGAACTCCGGGCCGCCGAGATAGTATCCGATGTAATGGGCGAGGTACCCATATCACTCTCTCACACGATAGGCAGTATAGGCCTCCTCGAGAGGGAGAACGCCACAATACTTAACGCAGCTATCATAGGGGTTATGAGGAGGGTTATTGAGGCCGTCCGCGGCACCATGGAGGAGTTGGGGTTAGAGCACGCAAAACTCTATGTCGCCCAAAACGATGGGACAGTAATAGCCGCCGAGTATGCTGAAAAGTACCCCATACTAACGGTCGTCGCAGCGGTGTCAAACAGCATCAGAGGGGCCTACGTGCTGACGGGGTTAAAGGATGCAATTGTAGTCGACATGGGTGGCACTACGACAAACGTGGGGGTTTTAGAGCACGGCTTTCCTAGGGAGTCTTCCTTAGCAGCAGAAATAGGTGGAGTACGCACCAGCTTCATGATGCCCGACTTCGTAGCCATAGGAGTTGCTGGAGGTAGCGTAGTTAAGGTACGCGGTGAAGAGGTAATAGTAGGTCCCGAGAGCGTTGGCTACGAGTTAGTTACAAAGGGGATCGCATGGGGCGGTAACGTAATGACGGCCACAGACATAGCATTAGCCCTCGATAGGATGAGCATTGACGACCCCAGATGCGACCCTGAGAGGCCTAAAAGACTAATCCCTAGAGATATAGCGGAAAAGGCGTACAGTTACATCGTATCACGAGTCGAGGAGGCAATCGATAAAATCAAAACGAAGCCTGACCCCATGCCCGTCGTGCTTGTGGGTGGCGGAAGCGATATGCTACCGAGGAAGCTAGCGGGCGCCTCCGAAGTCATAAGACCGGAGGGCGCCCAGTCGGCTAATGCGATAGGAGCCGCAACAGCAATGATAGGTGCTACGATAGAGAAGACCTTCAACTATGAATACACCCCCCGCCCAAGGGCCCTCGAAGAAGCGAAGAGGGAGGCTATGAATAGGGCTATAGAGGCTGGCGCCGATCCCTCTACACTCGAGGTAGCCCTAGTAGAGGAGATAGCCATACCCTACCTACCCGGTAATATAGTCAAGGTAAGAGTGAAGGTCGCCGGCCAAGCACGCCTATGAAAGGCGCCTCTCCATCCTTCATTAGGCGGGTTAGAGAATTATCTCCAAGTTATCCTCAGTACTCCCTACCTCTCCCACTGTTGTCAAGGTAACACCATCGCCATAGCTCTGAAGCTGTTCTCGCAGTCCTCTAGAGGTTAGAGCCTACGGCTAGATTTACATAGATTGATATGCACGAATAAATCGCTTCTATAAAAAGATTCGATAATTAGGGGTACTGGCATTCTAGGGGTTAATAATTGAAGCCGCCTATCCTGGGGGCAGCCCCCCAGGCGATTAGCGTGAGCAGGCAGGAGGCCTCCGCTGGAGTAGACGTCTACGGCGACTATGCGACTCTACCTGTGCCGAAGAGCGAACTTAGATCAACGCTTAACATCTTCATGGTATACATGGGAGTACTAGCGGTCATAGCTGCAATCTTCGCTGGCTCCGGTTTAGCGCAAATGTATGATCCGCTCACAACAATAAAGGTTAGCCTCGCCGGTAACGCTCTATTAGCCCTCTTCGGGGGGTTGATAGCCTACATAGGAGGCTCTACAAGGGCTAATACTTACATGCTACTCAGATACCCCCTAGGAAGACTCGGCGCCGCTATAGGTAGTTTGATAGTTTCAGGCATACCCCTCATAATATGGTTCGCCGTTGAGACATGGCTCTTTGGTATGACCGTAAATGTGATATATCCACACCACGCTCTAACGAGCATTGCAGCGGCTTCCCTTTGGGGAGGCCTATTAATGATGTTAACCGCCTATTATGGCTTTAGAGCCATAGCTGTTCTGAGTTATATAACCGTTCCCTTCTGGTACGTACTTGTAACGATAGGATTCTTCGCGGCGATAGACCTCCACGGAGGATTCAACGCCCTTTGGAAAGCGAAGCCCCCTCATCCGGCGGCGCTAAGCCTCGGAATAACCTACGTCTTCGGAGTTTATGCGGCGGGATCGGTCATAACCTCCGATGTGGCAAGGTACGGAGAGAGGAAGTGGTCAGGAGCCGCGGCCTGGTCGGCACACGTCCTAATCTTCATGACTCTATTACTCTTCGCCGGAGCGGCCATGACTATACTCACCAAGAGTCCAAACGTGATAGTAGCTATAGCTCAGATAGGGATGGGCGTCGGAGCCCTACTACTAGCGATCTTAGGTCAGTGGACTACTAACGATAACAACCTCTGGAGCGCCTCTCTCGCGTGGATAAACGTTACGGGTAGACTAACAAAGAGGCAGTGGGTTCTCATAACAGGCGTGATTGGGACGCTAATAGCAGCACTCTGGGGAGGCTACTATGGGATGAGCATGGAGCCCTTCATAAAGTTTGGCGTAGAACTCGGGAACTTCATACCACCCGTAGGCGCGGTACTCATAGCTGATTACTATATAGTAAGTCGAATACTTGGCAGGAGATACACCTTCGGCCCTGGAACCCGCTACAGCATTGCAAATGTGCCCGGATTACTCGCAGTATTCCTAGGCGGCGCGGCTGGCTGGCTCGCAACTCATAAGGGACTCCATCTACCGACGGGGGTAGGGACCATCGACTCCATAATAGTTGCGTTCCTACTCTACCTAGCCTTGGCCCTCACATTGGGTAGAGCCGGCGTGCGCTTCGAAATAGGCGAGTGGGTAGAGAGGCCCACAGGCTTCTAGGAGGTGCGAGAGATGTCTGAGCAGGAGTCTCTAAAGAGGCTCGCTCTCATCTCGATAGCGGTCATGTTAATACTGGGAGTAGCCTCAATGGCTGTCGGAGCCACGCTAGAGAACTACAGAGCGCGCTACCTCCTCATGCTACTAGGCGGCATAGTAGTCGTAGACTCTGCAGTATATCTCCCCATAGTATATGCAAGGAGAGAAGATCCTAGAAGAATAGCCGTACCCGCTCTTCAGAGCTTATGGATATCGACGTCGATGGGCTTAGGCTACCTTGTTACAGCTCCAGCACCCTACTTCCAACTCTCAAAAGCCCTGGAGGCGTTCATGGCGGTAGTAGGAGCCATAATGCTAGTATACGGCCTCTACTCCCTACTGGTCATAAGTAGGAGAAGCGGGGTACCCCTAGCAGTTTAAGCCCTCTGCCCTATAAATTTATTTCTTTAATTTTTCTTTTTTAATGCCGCCCTCAATACTCTCCACTCAAGCTTGAACCTTAAGATGATACACTTAGATTCCTCTAAGGCTTGCTCTCTACCTCACATAGGCAATGCTCCTCGAGTCCCCGTCCACGCCGTAGAACACTATCAATCACAATCAACTCTATAAGGGCCCCTCGACCCCTTGTCTGAGAGGCCCCGCTTTAGGAGCCCGCCCGACCCCCTGGAGCCCGGTGTCAGCCGGGGCTGGATGGGGGTGGGTGTCAGGGGCGGGGCACACCGCCTTGGGTGAGCGCCTGGTTGAGGGTACCATCATAGTTATTGACCTCGACAGGTTCGAGGAGGAGGTTAGGAGGAGGGGCTGGAGCGAGTGGAGGCCCAACGAGGCCACGGGCCTCCTAAGCAGCCTCGTCGAGTGGCTGGCCCGCAAGTGGATGGGTGTTGTGGTGTATGGGCTCGACTGGGATAGGGGCACTGAGGAGGCCGTCATAGAGATACCCCTAGTCGAGCCCTGGGAGGTTGAGGGGGACCTCAGGAGGATCCTGGAGGCCCTGAGGAGGGAGGCCGGCGTCACGGCGACGGCCGTGGCGCTCAGGGGCCCCGTGCTGGCTAGGCCTGCTAGGAGTAGGAGGGAGGCCTACCAGGGGACACCCGCGAGGAGGGAGGCCTGGAGGATCCTGAGGGAGGCTAAGAGGAGGGGTGGGGGGCGCCTCATAGTTGTGGGCTAGAGCTCTATGGCGGGCTTCGGCTTCCTCTCCTCCCTGCTCCTGATCTTGATTATACCGTAGTGTATGGCGCAGTTGATGCAGTAGCACTTCGTGACCGGGTACCTCATTATTATGGCCCCCTTCTTCTCGAGCTCCCTAGCCAGCTGCGGGTCAACGGGGCTATACATCCTCGTGACACATATGGCCTTATCCTCCGGGACTAGCTTGCCGCAGTTGTCGCATTGGATGAGGCGAGTCCTACCCTTGGCGCCCTTGTGCCTACCCCTATTCTGCCTCTTCTTCGGCATACCCTATTCACACCCTCTAAGACTAGCTGGGCCCGTGAGGGTATAAATCCTTGGGAGGAGGCGGGCCCGCGGAGTACGTGGCTGAGGGCCGCTAGTGGAGGTGCACGCTAAATGCCCGGGGAGGAGGGCGAGGCGAGGGTCTGCGCCAGGCTCGAGGAGGGGGACATCAAGGCCCTCGAGGAGCTCGCCGAGAGGCTGGGCGTCAGCGTTGAGGAGCTCGCATCCATAATACTAGACGTAGTAGCGGACTACCGGGGCCTCATAGCTGAGTGGGCTGATAAGCTGAGGGTTAAGAAGCACAACAAGCCGGTTAGCATATTCGAGGAGCTAGTCTACTACGGAGTCGAGGCCTGGAGGGGCCTAGTGGAGCCAGTGCTCAGGAGGCTCCACGCGAGCGGGCGCTTCGAGCTCGAGATGATAGAATTCGACCCCGACACCCCAGCGATAGAGATGGAGTTCTACGCCCTAGAGGGGAGCGATCTAATGGCTGACAGGCTCAGGATATACTGGACCCCGCAGGGTGTGACAATGGAGGTCTACTACTACCTCGAGGAGGGGATCGAGCCCCCAATAGCCCCTAAGAGGGAGGTCGAGTGGGACTACCTACCGGACGAGCACGCCATAGTACTGACGTTCACGGCCCCAAGCATAGACAAGCTACCCCCGGTACACGCGGTAGACAGGAGGGCCGAGGCAATCCTCTACAAGTAAACCCGCGGGGCCCACGTCGGCCACACTAGGGCTCCACACACGGGCCCCAGGGGGCCCTTCGGTGTTGCCACCCGTCCCCATTCCCTTCGAGTGGAAGCGGCTATGGCTCAGCTGGTGCTCAGGGGTAAGTTGGCGAGCAGCGCTATATAATACTTGCCCGTGAAGGGGAATAGCATGGCCAGCGAGAGGCTCTGGGGTGTCTGGGGTAGCTCTACGTATATGAATAGGGTAGCCGTGCCCCCGGTTGGCAGCTCCACCCTCCATAGGGGTATGTAGGCCAGGTTCACGCCCAGGTTACTCGCGAGCTTCGAGAGGCTTAGGCCTGAGAGGCCAGCCTCCACCTTGGAGGCGTCAACGTCCTCGTAGGGCAGGGTTATGTTGAGCTTCGTGGTGTAGGGGTAGGAGTATATCTCGTCGCAGGTCGGGAGCCAGGGGTTTCCGGGTACAACGTAGGAGTTCCTGCCGACAACGTCCACCACCCCGTCACCGTTGACGTCCTTAGCGTAGAAGAGGAGAACCCTCAGCCTCGGGGGGGTGTAGGAGTAGTCGTAGGGCACATACCTAACCTCGGGCTCCAGGATAACCGGCAGGTTCAACCCCCGCCGGGCGGGTAGCACCGTCAGGTAGACAATCCTAGGCCCCCCAGCCCTATTCGTGAGTGTAACCATGTAACAGGCTGTCTCCACGGGCGTGGAGGTGTTGATGTAGGATGCGTCAACGTGGACTGAGATGCTGGTGGCGTAGTCGCCGTATATGCTGGTCAGCGCCTCGGCCTCGTAGGCCCTACTCGCATGCCCCGTGAAGTAGGCGTAGAGGGCCAGGCCTAGGGCGAGCACGGCGGAGGTGAGTATAGCAACCGTTATAGCCGACGCCTGAGCCCTCCTGAGGCGCCGGCCTCTCGGGGAGCCCACGGCGGAGCACCACCCCTAATGTTGCCCCTGTATTTAGCCGCGTATAACATATATTAATATAAGCGTTTGCGGCCCTCTTCTACCTGGAAGCGAGGTGGAGTAAGAATTGGAGTCTAAATACGAAAACCCGGGCTTGGAGAATGGCTGGAGCCTGAGGGCGGCCGAAAAGCTTAGGGAGTCGGGGTACAAGCTGACGCCCCAGAGGCTTAAGATACTCGAGATACTAGAGCGTGACTATAAGAGGCACCCCTCCTTCAAGGAGCTACTGGAGGCTGTCAAGGCTGAGATGCCCACGGTGAGCGCCTCCACGCTCTACTCGTTCCTCCTGACACTAGAGAAGCTCGGCTTGATAAGGCTCTTCTCCTGGGAGGGGGAGACTAGGGTTGAGGTAGACACCAAGCCCCACATTAACGTGCTTAAGGTCCACTCCAACGAGATAGTAGACGTCTACGACCCCGAGCTCGCGGGGGTAATAGAGGAGAGGCTCAGGGCCCACGGCATCAAGGGCAGGCTCGCCCTGATAAATGTAGTAGTCTACGAGTCCAACGGCGAGGGAGGGGCCAGCTAGCCGAGCCTTATTATCCCGAGGCGGGAGAGTGCAAACTGTGGGGAAGCGCCACGCCTAAAGTAGGGAGGCGCAGCACACAACACAGGCGGGGTCAAGCCGAGGTAATAGGTGGCCTCATAGTACTCACACTCATATTCATGTTCGCGGTACCCATACTCCTAACCTCCTACTACAACGCGGAGAAGAGCATCGCGACGCAGAGGATAGCATCACAGGAGAGGCTCTCAAGCTACAACGAGAGGCTCAGCATAGGCCCCGTCAACCCCTACAACCCACTCTACCAGCGGGCCGGCTGGGTGCCGGGTGTCTGGATAAATAATACCGGCACCGTACCCGTTACCCTGGCGAAGCTCTACCTGATCAACATAGCCAACAACACGATATACGCCGTCTTGAACCTCACCGACGCGAGGCCGGGCACCACTCCCCTCATCTCAGACATGCTGCTAGACGTTAACCCAGTTACACTACTCCCCGAGAAGCAGCTCCCACCCCCCGGAACCCCGATAACACTCCAGCCAGGCGACACACTACTCGTGGCGTTCAACTCCACACTCATAGCGCCGATAGCCGGCTCGCTCGTGGTGAGGGTCGAATCCGCAAACGGGATCATGCACCCCGTAGCCGGGGGCGGGGCGGGCCAGACCCTCCTAAGCCCTCCACAGGGCGCCGGCGGCGCCGGGCAGGCCGGGGCGTCTTGGAGGGGCATCTACGCCCCCCAGAGCGGCTTCAAGCTCATCGGCTATGACGAGCTGGTTAAGGAGGGGAGCATAGAGGCTTGGAGGCCGCCTATACACGTGTACACAGCCGAGTATAGCTGGTGGTATGGCCTCTCACCCTCTTCCATAGACTTCTTAGAGTCATTCATATACGATGACACGGAGTATCCCGGCCTCTACTACCTCTACGTGGTCGTCAACGATGAGGGTAAGTACCTAGTTCTGGAATATAATGGTGGGAGGAACATTATCCCCCTAGAGAGCGGCTATCAAATAGTTGTTAGGGGCTTCGTGGGCACATACGACACCGGCCCCGAGGATCAGCCGGCTACCTACATTAACGGCTACGCCTTCGAGGTGGAGGTCCTAGACTCCTATGGAAACACGATTATCGATGTCGGCCCCTACTCTAAGGTAGTGTTGCCAACATCCACCAGCGTCTCCGAGACGGACTTCGACGAGAACGGGGTGAAGGAGCTTACAGTCTACAGCTACCTCAACGGCCCAGCCTTCGCCGGTAGCAGTATTGATGTAGACGCAGACAACGACGGCAGCGACTTGACCGATGCCTTGGTGTGGACCTACATGGTGGCCAGAGACATTAGTGGGGTGGACTTCATCAGTATCACGGCTAAGATAAACTACTACTGGACAGACACGTTCTATGGCAGCTGCCCCACCTGGAACTTCCGCCACCTAAAGATATTCTCCCTAGCCGTGTGGAGGTACAACCCCTCCACGGGTAGCTGGGTGCTCTACCAGAGGAAGGACTTCACGTACACGAACAACAAGCCGCTCCAGTTCCAGGTGACGGCCTTCTTCCCCGTGGATAGGAATGGAACCTATCGTGTAGGTGTGATCTTCTATGACAACTACCGCGACTGGGAGGGCTACGGCTACGAGTGCTATAAGGACTTCACGTACAGCCTTGAGTACCTGCTGGTGGAGTACGGCGTCGTTAACCCCTACTTCAAGGAGAGCCCTCCAGTATACATAGTGGCTATACCCGACTCGAGCATCATAAGCGGCATCGGCGAGGAGGAGTACGCGGCCCTCCACAACGTGAGCATCGATGACGCCAAGGTGGATGCTATGAATGAGATACTCAACCTCCTCAAGGGCGAGCTGGGCTATGCTGGCGTCACTGGGTACACTGTCATAACGTCGGCCGACGAGTTGTATAAGCTCCTCTTCGTTAACCCGCCCAAGTACGCTATCATCTACTGGCTCCAGGGTAATGTCTCGATAGACTCGGTTCTAGGAGCCTACGGCGTCGATACCAGCACGCTGAGGGACTACATTTACACCTACCACTGGGTCTGGGTCTGGCCCTACGGCAACCTCTCAGGCATAGGCATAGACACCCTGGAGGGCGGTTACGCCCTGCTCTCGAGCGGCCCCTACATGCTCAACATAACCCCCGCGGGCCTAGCGGCTAGGTCGGAGGCGTACGCCTTCTACCTCTACCCGCAGGTCAACTTTACTCAAGCAGTGGAGGTGGGCAGGGGAGTGAACTGGAGCACGGTGGTCGTGTGGAACGCCACATTCTACGCTGACAACGCCAGCAGCCCCACCCTCTTCGGAACCGCCGCCCTCTGGGTGTACAACCCGGCGTCACTCGAGTTCGGCGGGGGCATGGTGATATACAACCCGGTACACGTCGACTGGAACCACAGCGGGGACGGCGCCGTTCCCGAGACTGTGGTCCAGCAGATAGTCTACTCGTCACTGAGGGCCTGGAGCATACTCAGGTTCGGCTCCACCAGCTAGAATAAGCACTAAGCGGAGCCGTCGCGCCCCCACTATTCTATTACACCCCCCGCAGCCCTCCTGCGGCGGTGCACAGCGCATTGCATAGGCTCCATTGCAGGGGAGACATACTGGGCGTGATAAGCCGAATCGACGGTAGGGGCTACAAGGCCTACCGAGACCTCCTAGGGGCCTGCGGGGAGGCCGGCGGGCTGCTAGTCAGGGTCGCCAGGGTTCAGGGGGACCCCTTCGCTCCCCCCAGCGTCGTCGCCGTGGAGGCCCCCACCGACAGGGTTCCCCGCGAGGCCTTGAAGTGGCCCGTGCCCCTGGCTGACTGGCTCCATAGGAGGCTCTATTCAGCGCTCAGGAGGCGCTCTAGGAGGGTTGGGGAGGGGCATAGCGGGCTCCTAGCAGTCCCCAGGCCCGGCCCCGTGATCCTTAGGAGGAGCAGCGTCGAGGTCCGCGGTGGGAGGATCACATTCAGGGTCTGGGCCGGGCTACCCAGTAGGGGCCGGAGGATCCTGGGCGGCGAGGCGCGCCGCATGCTCCTCGAGGCGATCCCAGCCGCCGTCTCGGAGGTGCTCGGGGAGGCCTCCCGGGGCCCCCGGGGGCTCTGGGAGCACATCCACGCATGGAGGCTGCAGGAGACTCTGAGGGCCCAGCTCAGGCCTCGGGGGCTCGTGGCGTTTGTGGGGGACGGCTCCATACTGCCTAGGCGCTGTGGGGGCTGCGAGGACCCCCTGCCGGGTGCTGTGCCCTTCGAGTCTCCCCCGAGCCTCAGGGTGGAGCTCGAGGGGCCGGGTGGCGAGTCCGTCACGGGCATGGGTGTTAGGCGTGGCGTAACTGTGATTGCCGGGAGCGCCTTCCACGGGAAGACCACGCTCCTCGAGGCGATAGCGGCCGGGGTCTGGGACCACGTCCCAGGCGATGGGAGGGAGAGGGTTGTAACCGTTAGAAACGCCATGTACGTCCAGGCGGAGGATGGGAGGTTCATAAGCTGCGTCGACGTCTCACCCATGATACACGACCTACCCGGAGGAGAGGACACGAGGTGCTTCTCAACGGAGAACGCGAGCGGGGCGACAAGCACCGCCGCTGCTATACAGGAGGCCGTCGAGGCCGGGGCGGAGCTCGTGCTACTAGACGAGGACACGGCCGCCAGCAACATACTCTACAGCGACGAGCGCGCCCGGGGGCTGACGAGGTGGCACACCGTGACCCCGCTGGCGAGCCTGGCTAGGAGCATGGCTGAGAGGGGGGTCTCCCTGGTTATAGTGTCGAGTGGGAGCCTCCCCCTACTAGCCGTGGCTGACACCGTCATAGTTATGGAGGCCTACAAGCCCAGGGATGCCACTAGCCATGCAAGGGAGCTAGCGGCCAGGTACGGCGTCGAGGTCCCCCAGGCGGGGTATAGGCCCCCGAGGCCCAGGCTCGTGGGGTCGACGCCCCGCCTGGTGAAGCCCAAGATAAGGGCTTGGAGGCTCGAGGACAAGGCCCTACCCGCCAGCGTCGACCTGAGGAGGGACCTCCACCTAGTGGAGGAGGGGCAGCTTAACACGGTGCTCCTAATCGTTAGAGACCACCTACCCAGGGCCCGGGGGAGGATCCTCTCCGAGTGGCTCAGGGAGATAGAGGGGATCATAGCCGAGGGGGGCCCCCAGGCCCTAGCCTCGGGGGAGCCGGGGCCCTCCCTGAGCGAGGTTAGAGGCCTCGACGTGGCGTTCGCCGTCAACAGGCTCCCCGGGCTCTCGGCGAGGCAGCCCTAGGCCACCATATTAAGCCTACCGATAGTTACCCCCGGCGTAGGCGTGGGGGCTTGGAGGGGGGCAGTAATAGGAACGTGGCTGCGCTACTAGTCTTCAACGCCCTCCGAGGAGCCGCTGTAGGGGGGTTCATGGCCCTCCTACCCATGTACATGGCCAGCATAGGCTATAGCATGTCAATGATCGGGGGCGCCGCGGCTGCCGCCAGCCTGGCGATAAGCCTGCTACTACCCGGGGCGGGCTACCTCATAGACAGCCTGGGCAGCAGGGAAGTGACGGCGCTCTCCGGGGCGCTGATAGGCCTGGCCCCCCTGATACCCGCGCTCACCGGGCGCCTCTCACTACTAGCGGTCTCCTACGCCCTCTTCCTAGCCGCCTTCCTCGTCGGCCAGCCCTCCCGCATGGCCTTCCTGGCTAGGAGCGTTAGCAGGGCCAGGTTCGGCTACTACGTGGGCGTGACCTCCACCGCCTTCAGCGCCTCAGCCCTTGCGGGGCCCGCCATGTCGGGTATAGCAGCCGAGAGGATAGGGTACCAGTACTCATTCATAGCCCTGGCAGCCCTCGCAACAGCGGGCCTCGGAGCCTTCGTTGCCCTATCCGTGAAGCCCCCCGGGGAGAGGGTGGAGAGGAGGGTGGGGGGCCTACTCGAGGCGTACAAGAGGGCCCTGAGGCCCAGCCCGAGCCTGGCCGCGGTCCTGGGCTTCGTCGCCCTCGACAGGTTCTCCTGGAGCCTCTGGGCACCAACGCTCACGGCCTACCTGTACAAGAAGGGCTTCACACCCGGCGTCGTCGGGGGCCTAGCGAGCCTGATGAGGGCCACCAACATGGCCCTCCTAACCCCCGCTGGGAGGGCCGTCGACAGGCACGGGGCCTGGGTCTGGATAGCGGCGAGCGAGGCCCTCGGGGCGCTGGGGGCGCTCCTCGTAGGCCTCAGCGGGGGCCTACCCGGCGTAGCCACTGGGATGGCGCTGATAGGGTCTAGTATAGCGTTCTGGATACCCTCCTACAACGCCGTGATCGAGAGGATCACCCCCAGGGAGAGGCTGGGGGAGGCATACTCCGTCGCCAACAGCGTCAGGGGCCTCAGCGGGGCCCCGGGCCCCTACGTGGGGGGGCTACTATACGACCGCGTAGCGGAGGCCGCCCCATTCGAGGCCTCGGCAGCCATGCTCGTTACCGCGTCACTCGTGGCCGCCACCATCGTTAGGAGAGCCGAGGCCCGGGGATCCCAGGAGCTTGGAGAGGAGCCCAGCCGCTCTAGGGGCGCCGAGGCAGAGGCCCCGGGGAGGGTTGGGGCGCCTCTCGAGGGCGGCTCTTGAAGCCGACGCGAGCCTCCCGGGCGTGCACTCCCCCTCCCTGAGGTGGGGGTAGCCGTAGGCTCTCGACATGTGGCGGGCTATCTCCTCCTGCTCGAAGTGGCCGGGTATGGGTATGAGGACCGCTGGGATCCCCGCGCATAGGAGGTCGGCGGTCGTCGTCCTCCCGGACCTCGATATGAAGAGGTCGGCCGCCGCGTAGTAGTCTAGCAGCCCCGCCGGGGCCGGGTCGCGGGGCACCTCCACCAAGCCCCTCCTAGGCTCCCAGCGGGTCCGGGGGCCGGGTAGGGCTAGGATCCTCACCCTGCCGCCGAGCGCCTCCCCTACAGCCCTCTCCAGGGCGGGGGCCGCCTCCTCGATGCAGTCTAGGAGTGACGCGCTGGCAGCTGAGGTGCCCCCAACAGTGGCGACGACTAGGTGCTCGCCCTCGCCTAGGCCGAGCCTCTCCCTGGCCTCGCTCCTAGGCGGCAGGCCCCCTGGGGGGTAGCTGGTTGCCAGGCCCGCTATGTAGGCGTGCCTCTCGAGCCACTCTGAGACCCTCCCACCGAGGAGGGGGTACCACCTAGCGGAGCCCAGGATGCCGGGGTCGTTGAGGTAGATGAGCGCCCGGTAGCGTGGCAGAACCCTCTTGAAGTACCTGTTGAGGGCGAAGCTTACCACGAGCTCCCTAGGGTTTAGGCTGTATGGCTTGTAGAGTATGTCCGTCGCGAACACTATCCCCGACCTGACGCTGTCGGGGGTGGAGTAGACTAGCTCCCAGAACTCATCCGCGAACACGAGGTCGTAGCCCTCTATCACCCCCTCTACTATCTCCCTGTTACGCTTGAGTATCGAGAGCCTAGAGGCGAGGTCCCTCAACCCCCTAACCCTGCCGTTGTAGAGGTCCTCTATAGCCGTCGAGAAGCTCTCGAGGCCCCGGCAGCCAGGCGCTATCGGCTCCCCGAGCCTCTCGAGGAACCCCAGGGCCGGCTCGGCCGTGCACCACTCAACCCTAACACCAGCCCGGCCACGGAGGAGCCCCGCTATCACAACGTCCCTAGCCACATGGCCTAGCCCGACGTGGCTCGGGAGAAAAATAGCCCTAGCCACCCAGCACCGCCCGCGAGGCCGTAAGAGCCCGGGATACGTATACACTAGTTCGACTGCAACCAATAAATTAAGTGGGCACACATTTTTGACTATTAGAGTGCTAGCACGGCTTCGAGCACTTGGAGTAGAAGTCCCCGACTATCTATGCTGCCAGTGTCATAGCGTGGCTAAGGTTAAAAGGGGTTCGTAGCAAATACTTTCGCGGGTAGCTGGCATGGTCGTCCTGCCTGGGTACAAGTGGCTTGAGGCGGTTCCCGGCCGCCGCGGCGGCAGGCCCACGGTTAGGGGGACGAGGGTAACAGTTGATGATATCCTGGAAGCACTCTCAAACGGGTGGAGTGTTGAGGAGGTCGCCGAGAACTATAGGATACCCGTGGAAGCTGTATACGAGGCGCTGAGATACGCGTTAGAAGTCCTGAAGAAGGTCGAGGTGATTGCCGTCGAAGCTACTAGCCGATGAGAACGTGCCTTGGCCCCTTGTAAAGTCCCTCAGAGGTATGGGACTAGACGTAGTGTGGATCCCTGAGACCGGTTACCGGGGCATAAGCGATAACGAGTTAGTAGATATCGCTAATAGAGATGGTAGGATAGTGCTGACGAGAGATAGTGATTTCCTAGAGCCTAGCTTGAGAAGGAGAGTAGTGTACGGTATAGTCTACATAGGCGAGCCTGTGAGGAGGGATAACGTTGAGAGGCTCGCCGAGAACATAGCAAAGACTCTAGAAGTAATGAAGGAGAAGCCCTTCTTAGCAATAGTCACTCGGAGCACCATAGAACTATATCCACTAGCGCGATGATACCTATTCTGGTAGTCATTTTTGGAAACGTGTTAGAAGCCCGTCGAGGCCGTAAGCTTCTTACCCTGGCATAGGCGCGCCTATGATCTGCGGGCAGTATGGAGGTTGCCGCGTCCAAAACGCCACTAACGCCTCAAGTAACATCGCGTACACAAGAGTAGGCTGAAGACTCCTCTCAGCCATACCGGGGAGCTCTATGATCCCGCTTGGAGCGCTATTGACGAGATGAATAGCCTCAAGGCCACAGGTAACCCCCGCGACCGCGCGGGGACACCGGTTCAGCTGCCATTGTGCTTAACATTCTAAGCGCCTTAGGCTGCATTGGGTATTGCTGGGGGAGGCTGCTGGTTTGAGGCTATACCTGGACGTTGAGACCTATAGGCCCCTCGACGCGGCCCCCCTCACCGGGGAGAGGCTGATAGCAGTCGGGGTCCTCGAGGATTGGACTGCGTATAAGCCCGAGTCCTCGAGCGTCTGGGATGGCGATAGGGTTAGGCTGAGACTCTTCACTGAGTGGGGCCTCGGCGGTGAGGCCCGCCTGGTCAGGGCCTTCTACCGGTACCTATACAACATAGTCTCGGGGGGCTCGAGTGGCTCGATAGACTTCGTCTGCATTGTTGGGTTCAACATACTCAGATACGACATCCCCCTCCTCACACTCAAGGCTGTCGAGTACGGTGTCGGGGACCTCGCCTGGGCGAGTGGGGTCTGGAGTAGGGCCTTCATAGTCGACCTATTCCAAGTCTACCTGCCGGGTAACTGCATGAGGTTCAAGGGCCACACCCTCCAGTCCCTGGCGAGGGCAGCCAGGGAGGCCGGCGTCAGCGTAGAGGAGCCCCACGGCAGCGGGGCCGATGTGAGGGCCTGGTACGAGTCTCGGAGGTACTGGGATATAGAGGAGCACCTCAAGTGGGATCTGAGGGCGTCCAGGATCCTGGACCTCAACTACCGGAGGATCCTAGGCCACATGACGTCGAGGGGCTGCCCCTAACGCTCCATGGAGCCGCCCCTCAGGAGTGAGAGCTCCTCTAGGTATGGCTCCGCGTAGGGGGACTCGAGGAAGCCCCGGGGGCTGCAGGTGCACGCGAGCCTCCCAGACTCGAGGTATGCTACCCTATCAGCCAGCGCCAGGGCCTCGGGTAAGCTGTGGGTCACGTGGACCGCCGTGAAGCGGAGCCTCTCGTGGAGCTGGGCTAGGAGCCTCCTACCCTCAATCCTGGCCCTGGGGTCGAGGCTGCTGAGGGGCTCGTCTAGCAGGAGGACCCTGGGCTCCACGACGAGGGCCCTGGCCAGGGCGACCCTCTGCCTCTCACCCCCGCTGAGGGTTCCGGGCTTCCTCCCGAGGAGGTGTGCTATGCCGAGCCTCTCAGCTATAGCGCGGGCCCTCTCGAGGGCCTCCCCCCTCGGGATCCCGCGGAGGCGGAGGCCATAGGCTATGTTCTCAGCCACCGTCATGTGGGGGAACAAGGCGTAGTCCTGGGGCACCAGGGCGACGCCGCGGGCCTCGGGTGGTAGGTATGTGGCGTCCCTGCCCCCTATGAGTATCCTGCCCCTCCTAGGCATCACAAGGCCCGCTATAGCATGTAGGAGGAGTGTCTTGCCGACGCCGCTGGGCCCCAGGACGACCAGGTACTCCCCCTCGCCCACCTCGAGCCTCTCAACCTCGAGCCTGAAGTCGCCCGCCTCGACTAGTAGGTCCTCTACCACTATCAAGACACGAGCACCCTCAGGGCCGTGAATACGCCCAGGGCGAGGGCCGCGTATATCGCCGCGAGGGCCGCCGCGTAGGGGAGGCCGTATATGCTCAGATACTCTAGTATGAGTATGTTGACGGTCTTGGGGTAGTAGGCCACAACGAGTAGGGCGCCCACCTCGCTGAGGCCCCGCGCCCAGGCGAGGAGGGATCCCGCTGCGATGCTCCTCAGGGCTAGGGGTAGGCTTATGTCTAGGAACGCCCTCAGCCTGGAGGCACCGAGGGTTCTAGCTACTGCCTCGAGGCTCTCAGGGATCGATTGGAAGCCCACCTTAACGGTATCCACTAGGAGGGGGGCCGAGACGAACGCCATCACCGCCACCACCCCGAGGAAGTGATCCTCCAGGACTAGGCCTAGCCTAGAGAGGCCTCCCCCGAGGAGGCCCCTGGAGCCGTAGGCCTCGAGGATCATTATGCCAGCCACGGTGTGGGGGAGGGCTAGGGGTATATCCACTAGGGCCTCGACGAGCCTCTTACCCGGGAAGTCGAGCCTAGCCAGGGTGTAGGCCAGCGGGATCCCGAGTACTAGGAGGCCCGAGAGGGCCGCCGCCGAGGCTAGGAGGGACACCTTGAACGCGGAGACCACCTCACCCCTCAAAGGGCCCCCGAGGAGCCGGGAGGCTACGTGGGGGTCCACCTTGAGGTAGAGGGCGGCTATTGGCAGGGCTAGGAATAAGACTAGGAGGCTGGAGAGGGCCGCCAGCACCAGTAGGGCGGCCTCAAGCCTATGGGCTCCCCTCCTCAACGGCCAGGCCCCCGAGCTGCCCGGGGAGTCTGCCGTAGCCTCTCGGGTGGGTGTAGAATATGAATCCGTGGCTCTCGAAGACCTCCCTGCCGTGGGTGAGCACGTACCTGACGAACTCTACTGCGTCCCCGGGATCCCTCGCGTTGGAGGGGACCGTTAAGCCGTAGGCTATGGGGGCCATGGCTATAGCCTTCTCCTGGGGGGTACCGGCTAGTATGTGGACCACGACCCTCCCATATGCGTCTGCCAGGCCCGGATCCCCCAGGTTGGCCCTGGGGGGTAGGGGGGCGTAGGTGAGGTTGTGCTCTACGGCCTCGCTCTTGTAGAGTATTGCGTAGTCTATCTCCCCCGACTCGAGGAGGGAGAGCAGCTCGACACTCTTAGGCCTCACGACTAGTCCTCCCCGGGGCGTGAAGGAGGCCGGTATGTAGATGTGGAGGATCCCGCCCCTCACCTCGTAGCGGGCTCCGGGTATCGAGGCGATAAGTGACTCCAGGAGCCTCGTGTCGTTGTAGTAGAGGGAGTAGAGCGCTAGGGCCCCCACGGCCCTGTAGCCGCAGGGATCCCTGTTGGGATCCGATGTCCCATAGGAGGCCCTCCCGGACTCTATGGCCTTGAGGGCCTCCGCCAGGCTACCCCCATGCCCCCTCCAAGCTATGACCATCTCATTGCCGGCGAATACTATGTACCACGATGTGAGGTTCGGGTACAGGAATAGGGGTATAAGCCTGTAGTCGGCTACCGCTACAACGTCGCATCTAAGGCCCAGCTGGGATACCTGCCTCACTATATCGACGCTCCCAGAGAGCTTCAGGAGCACCTTAACCCCCGTCTCACGCTCGTAGCTCTGGGCTAGGCTCTTGAGGGGGAGCCCCAGGCTGCCGGCACTGCAGACCACTATCTCCCGGGCGCTGGCCCCCTCGCCCCCAAGCCTGTGCTTGTATGCAGCGAAGCCTCCTAGGAGCGCTGCAGCCACCAGTGCTAGGATCACTACTACAGCGATCCTCCTATTCAAGTGGTGAGGCACCCATCGTGGATCCCGGGCTCGGGTACATTATAAGCGTTATCCGATAACCGATAACGAGGGGGAGGAGCGCTGGGTTTAGAGGGTTTAGAGGATCCTCCTACACCTATCCGGGGGTAGCTGGTATCCTGGAAGCTCCCGGGCTAGGCGCTCCAGCCTCCCCGAGCATAGGAGCCCGTGGAACTCGGCTAGAGGACCTCGGGGGGGCCACGTGGGGTATAGGAAGTCGAACCACTCCCATGTGACGGGCTGGAAGTGGAGGGCGAGGATCCTCGCTGCGGGTTCGATGACTAGGGCTACGTCTGCGTCGCCCCTCGCCACTGCTTCAGCTGCCTCCAAGTGCGTCTTCACCTCGAAGCCCCAACCCCTCACCCTCCCAGCTAGGCCCCCCGGCTCTGGGGGTAGACCCCGAGACTTCAGGGCGTCCCCGAGCAGCTTCTCGAGTAGAACCCTAGTGCCCGCGCCCCGGGGCCGGTTGGCGAGCCTTAACCTGCCCGATATGAGGCCCTCCACGGCCTCCTTGACCGTGATGGGATCCCTGGAGGCGAAGCCGACCCTCCTCCTATAGCCTCGGACGAGCGCGAGGTGCGCGGCCCCGCTGGAGGCTTTAACGTAGGGCCAGTTGTACTCCCCCGTATCGGGGTCTAGGAGGTGTAGCCCCGCCACGTCCGCGTCGCCGAGTATCACGCTGGCCACGCCGCCCAGGGAGCCCAGCCAGTAGGCCTCCACTGCAACGCCCGAGGAGTGGAGCTCCCCGAGGATCCTCTGGAGTAGTATGTCGTTGCTCCCCGCATATACGAGCCCCTCCCTCCCCTCGATCCCCCGGGCACGGGGCGCCTGGAATGGGATCCCTGTGAGGGCCTCGTAGGCCCTCCTGAAGCGTGCTAGTACCTCCCTGCCTAGGGGTGTGAGTCTGGCGCCCCCGCCGCGGGGCCCTCCCCTCCTAGCCTCGACGAGCGGGCCCCCTAGGAGCCTCGCTGCCCTCGCGAGCCTCTCCCAGAGCCTGGAGTAGGGTATGCCGAGGATCCTCGCAGCCGCGAGGATGGAGCCCCTCTCCTCTATTAGCTGGAGGGCCGCCGCTAGATCCTCGTCAACGGCTACCTCGCCCGAGCCTGTCACCAGCTCGAGGCGGATCCTCGCTTTGAGGTCGGGCCCCGGCACCCTCGGATGTCCCGCTGGTGGTCTAGATGCCTAGGGTTAATACCGGGCCTCCCCAGGGGACTGGGAGGCCGGTAGCCTTGGGGCGTGGGGGGCGCAGGCGTCTGGCGGTGCTCTCGGCTGTGGCTGCGTGTCTCGTGGTGGTGTCTGCTCTGGGGGTAACCGCGGGTTCCAACGTTATGCCCGCTGTGGCCCCCCCGCCCAGGCTCGTGTCTGTGAGGGTCTCGCACTACTACGGTGGAGCCATGGCAGCCTTCATATTCAGGGTGGACGACTTCACAGTGGATCCCGCCTACTCGAGGATGCTGCCCGATAACACGGTCTACCCGACTGAGTGGTTCTACAACTACGAGGACGAGCTGATATCCCATATCACCAGCCGCTACCCATGGTTGAGGGTGACCGCCGGGATAATAACAGTGTGCCACTCGGGCGGCTGCGGGGAGAGGTGGAGGCTCTACGCGAGTCTAGCAAGGCTCTACGGCTGGGAGTTGGCCTCCCACTCGAGGTACCACGTGAGGCCGCCCAGGAGCCCCAGCGACTACCTGGGCAGCCTCTCCGATATCGAGGGTAATGTGACCGGCTACCGTGTGCTCACCTACATAGAGCCCTTCGGCCAGGCGACCAGAGGCGAGGTTTCGAACCTATACAGGCACGGTGTTAGAGTGGTCGCCACAACGACCCCCGAGCCGCCTATGCCCCCGGATCTTGATGATGGCGCACCCTGGCTGCTGGGCTTCACCGTAAAGGCCTCCGACAGCCTACCCTGGAGGTCGCTCCTCGCAACCGAGCTTGGAGTGGCTATACTCGATGGCGGCGTCGTCGTTGTCTACACTCACGCCACCTCCTATGATTGGAGGAGTCCCCAGCACCTGCTGGGCGCCATCGACTACATAGCCTCGACGCTCGAGCACTACCGCGGGCTTGTCTGGGTAACGACGCCCGGCGAGCTATACTCCTACATCGAGACAGCGTCCAGGGTCACATTGAACTCGAGCATTGAGGGGAACACGTTGGTCGTCGACGTTAGTGGAAGCACCCCTAAGGGCCTCTGGAGGATCCCAGTCACAATAGAGGTTGATGGCCTCAAGGAGTCCTGGGTCAGGGGCGTGTACGTAGATGGCTCGAGGCTTGAGCCCCTAGGGCCGGGGATCCCGTCCATACCTAGAGCAGGCTACTCGTGGGCCTCGGGCAGACTCCTAGTTAGCGTTTATCCCCCATCGAGGATCCTGATCAAGCTATCACCCGAGGCCCGGGTGGCACTCGCCCCTCAGACGATAACCGCTACTGCTAGGGAGATCGGGAGAGCCAGGCTGGCGGCCTACACGATCTGGCTGCCCTTCGCGGCCGTGCTCTACACCGCCTACAGGACCGGCGGCGCCACGCTCTTCCGAGACCCGGCCTCCTGGGTTGAGAGGCGCCGGGGGAGCGCCTCGGGCGCCAGGTACATAGTGCTAATACCCGCTAGGAACGCTGCGTCCACCATAGCGTACTCCCTCCGCTCCGCCATCTCCCAGACAGTTAAACCCGTCGCTGTAGCCGTGCTGGATGACGCATCCCCCGACGACACTTTGGGGGAGGCCTTAGCGGCGATCGAGGCCTATAACCCGGTCCTCGCGGGGAAGGGGGTGGGCGAGGGCTTCGAGTATAGGGTTTACAGGCTATCCAGCGGCGTCTCCGTGCTACTGGTAAGGTTCCATAGGCACACCGGTAAGCCTGGCATGGTGAACGCAGTCCTCAACGGCCCCATGAGGGGCCTCGGCTACGATTACGTCCTAATACTGGACTCCGACACCGTGATAGAGGGGAGGTACGCGGAGAAGATCCTAGCCGCCATGAGGGGGGAGCCAGGGTACTCGGCCGCCAACGGTGTAGTCCTCCTCTGGAGGCCGGATCGCGGGGGGCGCCTGGCATGGCTCATAGCGAGGGCGTTTAGGATGGTTGGAACCTTCATACTCACACTCACCATCAGGGTCTTCGAGACCGCCGCCGGGAGCCTCGGGGGACTCAACGGGGCCGCCCTCATGGTTGAGAAGAGGCTGCTCGAGAGGCTCGGAGGGCTCCCCAGCTCTACCACGGCTGAGGACGCCGAGTTAACGTGGAGGGCGCACTTGGAGGGCTACAGGGTCGGCGTCGTGCCAGACGCTTTCGCCTACACAGTCGACCCCGGAAGCCTAGCGGGTCTCTGGAGGAAGTTCCTGAGAGTCTCTACGGGCAGTATCGCCAGCGCCCTCAGGCTGGTGCCACGCCTCCTAGCCAGGGGCAGGCTCCTCCCCCTCGCCTCGATGCTCTACAACAGCTTCGGGGGGATCCCGGTCACACTCTCACTCCTACACCTCTCACTCCTAGGCATCGCAGCGGCTCTGGGCCTCCATGTATCAGGGCTTGCGGCGAGGATAGTGCTGGCGCTACCCTACACGCCCGCCGCCATAGTGTTGGCCCCCCTCCTCTCCAACCCCCTAGTCTACCTGGGCCTCGTCTACGCCATGGGCGTGGCGGAGTCCGCCCTCCTCCTGGCGGTGGTGGCCTCCATGTATAGGGGGAACCCCAGGATCAAGAGGTACGCCCTCGGATCCCTGCCATACACCACGCTCCTACCGGTGGTATTCTGGCTCAGCGCCCTCGCAAGCCTCGCGGCGCTGCCTATAGCGCTCTACAGGCTCGCACGCGGGGGCCTCGAGGCTAGGTGGGAGGTCCCACTATCCTCCTGAGGAGGTTGTAGGCCTTAGTGGATTCCCTCGAGTCAACTACTAGTATCGTGTCTAGGTAGCAGGATATGATCTGGGTAACGTTAACCCCATTCGACGCTAGGTAGCCTGTAACGTAGGCTATGACTCCGGGAGTCTCTATTATGTCGTGGGGGCTCACAATCACTATAGCGGTCTGACCCCCGATTACCTCCAGGGGCTCCCCCACATTGGAGATTATGGCCTCGGCGTCCTCGGAAGACACTACTACGGTAGCCGTCTTGAAGCCCTGCGTCACCTGGATGAACCTTACTCTCCCAGCAAGCTCCCCCGCGACCCTGAGCACCCTCGGCAGGGACTCGCCGGGGAAGGTGGCTACCGTTACCGAGTCGTGGACCACGAGGGCTGAGCGCCTGAGGATGGATCTAACCCTCTCCACGCCCCCCTCCCTGATACTCTTTGAGAGCCTGTAGAGGGCCATCTTGGCGGCCGCAAAGCTCAGCCTCCTACCCGTGGAAGCCTCTACCTCGGCGACCACCTGCCTCGCGAGCTCGCTTAGATTAACGATCCCACGCCGGAGGCACTCGATGAGGCAGGGATCCCTCAGAACCCTCTCTCGAACAGCCTCTGAGACCACTTCAGCCACTGCAGACACCTAGTTACATATGTAACTCTCAAGTATAATAGTGTTACTATCGATTCAGTAAGAATCATAAACCCCCTCCAGCCGCTGGGGGTGGAGGTGATGTAGAGTGCCTGTGTCATCTAAGGTCTTGGGAGTTATAGGTGTTATAATAGCCTTCCTCGTAGGCGTCTTCGCGGGCGCTCAAGTCATCGGGGCCCACGGGTCGACCGGCCAGGTCCCCCAGGACTGCAAGTTACACTATAACCAGCTCGAGAAGATAAAGGAGAGGGGCGTGCTCATAGTTGGCACTAGCGCTGACTGGCCCCCCTACGAGTATGTGACGCCCGACGGGAAATATGCAGGCATAGACATGGAACTAGCCAAGAGGATAGCTGACGCCCTAGGAGTCAAGCTCGAGGTCAAGGATATGAAGTTCGCCGCGCTCTTCGAGGCCGTCCAGAGGGGTGATGTGGACATTGTGATCGCGGACGTCGCAATGAAGCCTGGCAGGCTGGCGGCCGTAGACTTCACGATACCCTACAGGTGCGAGTCGGGTAAAGCCATAGTGGTCAGGGCCAGCGACGCCGGCTCCTACAACGGCTATGAGTGGCTCTACGGCAAGAAGATAGGGGTCCAGCTGGGGACCACCGAGGAGGATCTAGCCAAGAAATACTTCGGGGCCCACTCCACTATAGTCACCTTCGACAGGGTATACCCCGAGATGACCATGGCACTCAAGCACGGCCAGATAGACGCCATGATAGTGGCGCCCGACGTGGCTAAGATCATAGTCTCCAAGGAGAAGGATCTAAAGATAGTCGACCACATACCCTTCTTCAGCTGCAGCGCAGTGGTAGTCCCGAAGTGCGCCTTCAAGCTCAAACAGGAGGTCTCACAGGTGATCTGGAACCTCAAGCAGAGCGGCGAACTCGACAAGATAGTGGAGGAAGAGGTGTCTAAGTGGCTGGGATCCCAGGCGCCCTAGGGCGGGGGCTCCTAGCTAGCCGCGGCTAGCGCCCCCTCTGAGGCCTCCGATAGGCGCATGGGGGTGCCTGGGAGTTGATCGACTTGGCCATAGAGTACTCACACCTCCTAGCCGAGGGACTTGAGAGGACACTCGTAATCGGGGTTGCAAGCTTCACCCTGGGCTTCGCGGTATCGATGGCACTCAGCTTCGCGCGCTTCATGGGCCCCCAGCCCCTTAGAGCTTTCGCAGAGGCGTACATTGCCTTCATTAGGGGGACCCCCCTGCTGGTGCAGCTTCTCATGCTCTACTTTGGACTGCCCAGTGTAGGGGTGAGGCTCGACGCCCTCACTGCAGCGATACTAGCGATAGGCCTGAACAGCGGGGCCTACCAGGCCGAGATCATAAGGTCTACAGTGAAGGCTGTGCCCGAGGAGGAGGTTCTCGTGGGCAAGTCCCTCGGCCTCAGTGATGGCCAGGTGCTGAGGTACGTCATACTACCCCAGGCCGTCAGGAACGCCATACCAGCGCTGACAAACGAGTTCGTCACACTACTCAAGGAGAGCGCCCTCGCAAGCGTGATAGGCGTGATGGAGCTGACCAGGGTGGGCGAGTTCATGACCTCCGCCACATTCAGGGCGCTCGAGTCCTACGTGCTCGTAGCGCTCATCTACCTAGCGGTCTCATACGCCTTCATGGGGGCCTCCAGGGGGGCTGAGAGGATGCTCGCTATACCCGGCTTCGAGAGGTGGTCGAGGTGACCGAGGCCCTCCTAAGGCTTGACGGGGTCAGGGCCGCCTACAACGGTGTCGAGGTCCTACACGGCGTGAGCCTAGAGCTAGCCCCCTCAGAGAAGCTGGTGATCATGGGGCCAAGCGGCTCCGGTAAGACGACCCTACTAAGGGTCATACCGAGACTCGTAGAGCCCACCGCTGGCAGGGTGATATTCAGGGGCGTCGACATCACCTCCCTAAGCGAGCCAGAGCTTAGGAGGGTGAGATCCAGGATAGGCTACCTACCCCAGCACTACGGCCTCTTCCCCCACATGACCGTGCTGGAGAACATAACCCTCCCCCTAAGGGTGGTGAAGGGGATCCCAAGGGGTGAGGCCGAGAGGATAGCGGTGGAGCAGCTCAAGAGGCTGGGCATAGAAGACCTAGCCGACAGATACCCAGCACAGCTAAGCGGGGGCCAGCAGCAGAGGGCGGCACTCGCCAGGTCACTCGCCATGGATCCAGACATTCTCCTCCTAGACGAGCCCACAAGCGCCCTAGACCCCGAGTCGAGGCTCGACGTACTAGAAGCACTATACAGCGTTGCAAGGCTGGGGAAGTCCATGATAATAGTCACACACGAGATAGACTTCGCCCTCCACACAGCCGATAGGCTGGCCTACATGGAGAAGGGAGAGATAATAGCCGAGGGAGAACCACGCGAGATCGTAACAAGGAGTTCTAGGGTAAGGGAATTCCTATACAGAGTAACAGCCCGCTTGGGAGCACCCAGGCATTAGACGATGCACTGAATAGCTGTTAACTATTATTTGTACCTCTGCTTAGCGCCGAGGTAGACCTCTCTTATCACGGGGTGATTCTTAGCCTCCTCTACCGGTAGCTCAATAACTATCTTACCTGTTTCAAGTAAGTAGACCCTATCCGCCACTTCTAGCGCCTTCTTAACATTCTGTTCAACGAGCAGTATGGAATGACCCTCCCTTTTTAGCTCCATTATCTTATTAAATATTTCGTCTACAACTATCGGCGCGAGCCCCTGCGAGGGCTCATCCATCAGTATTAACTTAGGCCTTGCCATGAGGCTCCTAGCGATGGCTAGCATTTGGGCCTCGCCCCCGCTCAGGGTTCGAGCTAGTTGTCCCCTTCTCTCACGCAATCGGGGGAACAGACTGTAAACCTCCTCCAGCCTCTTTTTGATCTCCTCCCGGCTCCTAGCATTATGCGCTCCCACTATGAGGTTTTCCTCTACTGTGAGGTATGGGAATAGCCTCCTACCCTCAGGCACGTAGCCTAACCCCAGCTTAGCCCTCTCCCATGGAGGAAGCCCTGTTATGTCCTCGCCATCGAAGACTACTGATCCTTTAACAACGTTGACAAGCCCCATTATTGCCTTAATGAGCGTGGTCTTACCAGCACCATTACGCCCTATGACAGCGACTACTTCTCCCTCGTCTACTTTAACGGTTACACCCCTGAGAGCAGCTATGGTACCGTAATATACATGTACATCATTAACCGCTAGCATAGCCAGCACCCAGATAAGCCTCTATGACCCTCCTATCCGATGTTACCTCCTCGGGCTTCCCCTCTGCTAGCACCTCTCCATAATGGAGCACATACATATAATCGGATAACTCCACAGCTATGGGGACGTTATGTTCTATCAACATCACCGTTAAACCCCCGCGGTTCAACTCCCTAACTAAGCCCGCTAGCTCCATGGCCTCCTCAGCGCTCATACCTGCAACCGGCTCATCGAGCATGAGTATTTTAGGGTCGAGAGCTAGGGCCCGAGCGATCTCGAGCCTCTTCTGGAGACCCAAAGGTAGCTCGCCCGCCTTTCTCTCCACGTAATCTTCCAGACCCACCTTCTTTATTATCTTGTATGCCTCGCCTATTATATCGCTTTTCGTCCTCCTCTTAATGAAACCCATGCCCCTATAGAATCTCCAACCTATCGCCGCTATCACGTTATCTAACACGCTAAGGCTTGGGAATCCCTGGGGAACCTGGAATGTGAAGCCCACACCCATAGATGCAACAATGTGAGGGGGCTTACCGTCGATTCTCTTACTCTCAAGCAGTACTTCACCCTTAGTGGGTTTGAGGAAGCCTGCTATGACCCGGAACAATGTAGTCTTGCCAGCGCCGTTAGGACCTATGATACCTGTTATAGAGCCTTTCCTAATTTTTATGGATACATTATTTAACGCTCTGATGCCGCCGAAGTATTTTGTAATATTTCTCGTCTCTAATATTATGTTATTAATCACCCCTTATACCCCCCGACCAGGCTCTTAGGATTCTCCGGAGGCTTATCAACCACTTACTCTCTCTGCCTAGTAAGCCCTCGGGTTTGAAGTAGAGCATTAGAACTATTATAGCCGTGTACATGATCATCCTATACTCCATTAAAGGCCTGAAGATCTCGGGTAGAAGAATTATCATTGCCGAGCCCACTATGGCCCCGACGATTGTGTCCATTCCACCTACGATGCTCATCGATAGTATCATAATGGAGTAGGGAAAGGCGAAATCACTGTAAACGATGTAGCCCTTGAAATGCGCTAGTATGCTCCCCGCGACGCCACCATACATAGCTCCTATAGCGAATGCTAGGATCTTGTATTTCCGCACATCTATTCCGACGCTCTCCGCTACCTCTTCGTTATCCCTTAACGCCTCGAAGGCTAGGCCGAGCCAGGTTTTGTCTATGTATAGGGCCAAAGCTGCTAGTAGCAGTAATATCGTCCAGGACATAATTGTGTATGCAAAGCCTGTTATCCTCATGCCGAGGAGCGTGGGTTTAGGTATTCCTATTATGCCGTAGGATCCTCCGAAGAATTTATAGTAGAGGAACACGTAGACCACTATGAAGTTGAAACCTATCGTGGTTATGGCTAAGAAGTCCTCCCTGAGCCTTATACTTACCACTCCCAGAGCTGCTCCAGCTAGGAATGACGCCAATGCCGCTATAATTATCGCCTCCCAGAAGCTGAGTGAGTATCTGACCGTGGCTATGGCCGACGCCATAGCCCCCACGCCAACGAAGGCTGCCTGGCCTAGGTTGACCTGACCTGCCCTACCCATCGTTATGTTTAAGCCGAGGGCTGCTATACCGTAAGCTGCTATTACCGTGAGAAGTGTTGCCGCGTAGCCTGTTGAGATAGGCACTTTATCACCCCTAGACGCGCCTTCCCAGAAGACCCTGAGGTCTTAGGATTAGGAGTACTATGAGGACGATGAATGCATACGCTTCCCGCGGTAGTATGTAGCTGAAATACGCTGTTAGCAGCTCTTCGGCCACACCGAGTATTAAGCCTCCTAGGAGTGCTCCCATTACACTGCCAAAGCCTCCGAGGACTATCACAACTAAGGCTTTGTAGGCGACTACATCGCCCATGTAGGGCGATATCGATCCATAGTATAGACCATACATTATGGCTGCGATGCCTGCGAAAGCGGAGCCTAGCGCGAAGTTGATGTAGACCACCCGCGGCACATTGACGCCTAAGGCCTTCGCTGTTTCCATGTCCTGTGAGAGGGCTTGTGAGGAGATCCCTATCCTCGTCCTCTTTAGCAGTAGCCAGAGGGCTAGGGTCGATGCTAGAGTAACTAGTATCGCCGTCAGGCCTGTAACATCTATGCGTAACACTCCCCAGTTGAGTGAGCCGCCGAAGCCGTGGAACCTGAACCCCTTAGGATAATGGCCGAAGACGTTCGCGACTACCTCCTCGGTCAGGAGGTAGATGGCTATGCTGAGCATCAAAGGTATGTGGCGGGGTTTATCCATTAACGGCAGATATATGGACTTCGCCAGTATCACGCCGTATACTGATGTTGCAGCTATCGACGCTAGAACGGCTATGGCAATGTTGCCTGTAGCGGAGTAGGCTATGTACGCAGCATACGCCCCCACAACGAAGACTCCCGCGTGGGCTATGTGGAGTATCTTTAGCAGCCCATAAACCAGCGTCAAGCCTAGAGCCATAGCAGCGTATATCGACCCCACTGCCAGCCCGCTTATTATATGCGCTAACCCTTCTACTAGCGCGCCCATATACCGATCACCCTTCAAGCTAGCATTAAAAATAGACTTCTGGAAGAAACATGGGAAGCCTCTACTAGACGTGAGGGTTGGTGGCCTACCACACCACCCTTATCCCTTTAGGTTATCTGGGTTACCCGCTAGCTCAGGTGCTAGGCGTTATTAGGTCTTTCTGAGTTATGACAGCGAATCTATGGAACTCCCCGTTCTTCACTATCTGCAGTGTTAGCGTCTTAATAGCGTTACCTCCCTGCGTGAAGCCGTATATGTGGCCTGCTACCCCGTCGAAGTCATGCAGGTTTCTGAGCGTGCTCATTATCTTGGCTTTATCGAGGCTTCCAGTCATGTTTATAGCCTTCGCTAAGACCATTACCGCGTCGAAGGCTGAGGCGCCCACCATATCTGGGGGTATCCCCCTAGCCTTCTCGTACTCTTGGATAAACTCCTTGACTACGGGATTACTGCTGTCCCTATCGAAGTCGGTGACTATTATCACTCCTTCCGCGTACTTACCTGCTATCTCGATGAACTTGGGTGAGTCGAAGCCCTCTGCCCCCATTATCTTAGCTTTTATGCCCATCTCTCGAGCCTGCTTGACCGCTATAGCGTGTTCATAGTAGCCGAATATCATGAGTACGTCTAGGCCCTGCGAATCCTCTATCGCCTTGATCCTGTTGAGCCACGGCGAGAAGTCCTTCGTCTCGAAGGGGAACTTATCCATGAAAACAACCTTGCCGCCTAGCTTCTCCACAGTCGCTTTAGCGTTGTCAGCTAGCGCCTTACCGTAGGGATTATCTATATAGAGTATGGCTACCTTTTTCGCTCCAAGCAGTTTAACCGCGGCGTACCCTGCCACGCGGCCCTCTACCTCAGCCACCATTCCCACCCTTATGACGTAATGTTTACCCTTAGTTATGAGTGGGTTAACGGCGTAGGCTACCACTAGTGGAACGCCCGAGTTTTCGAAGACATCTGACGCAGCGAGTGTGGTGCTGCTATAGGAGCCGCTTACAGCTGCGACTACACCGTCCTGCTCGATCATCTTATGGGCAACAGCTATTGCCTGGTCAGGGTTTAAGGCGTCATCGTAGAGTACTAACTCTACTTTCTTACCTAAGACGCCTCCATGGCTATTTATGTACTTAACCGCGAGCTCGGCACCCGTTCTTGCCGCTATTCCATCTGCCGACGCAGGCCCCGTTAGTGGAGCGAAGAACCCTATCTTTATCACCTGAGGCCCGCTGGCCTTCCTTGAATGCCATGCATAGAAGGCTACACCCGCTATGATCACTATTATCACTACGATGGCCGCGGCCAACTTAGCACTTCCAGAGGCCATATCAGACCCCCCTTTCTCGCGTTACTAAACCCTATTTTCAGGGGCTCCATTACTAAGGTCACCCCCAAAGGGATAAAGCCTTTGCACTTTAGCCAAACAAGATACAAGTTAGTAAAGTATAGTAAGAATATTATTTAATAAAGAAGCGCTACATTAAAACGGGTTTCACTATAAGGCGCGACTCGGATACCACTACCCTGCCGGCTGCGATTACGTAGAGTGCTTTATTCCAGCCCCACTCGTAGGTGAGCCACCTATAGTCCTCGGCGTCCCACACAACGAGGTCCCCCCGAAAGCCTGGGGCAACCCTCCCGGACACCCCCTCTAAGCCTAGGCTGGCCGCCGCGTTGACTGTGACTGCTGCGAGGGCCTCCATCGGGGTCAGCTTGAGGATGTAGGGTGCTACCTGCATGGCGGTCTGGGCTAGGGGCGTCATATTATTCGGGTTATAGTCGCTCCCAACGGCTATGGGGACACCCGCCCTCCTAAGGGAGTCTACGGGGGGCCTCTCAGCCTGCATCATCGCTAGTATACTGGTTGGTAGTAGCCCCGCGACGACGCGGGCCTTGGCTAGTGCTGTAGCGTTCTCGGGTGGCATGACCTCCAGGTGATCAACGCTGTCGACCCCCGCCTCAGCTGCTACCAGGGAACAGCCCATGTACTCGAGCTGGTCGGCGTGCATCCTAAGTCTTAGGCCGGCCCTGTGGGCCTCGAGTAGTAGTGCCTTAGACTCCTCGGGCGTGAAGGCCCCGCGGTCGCAGAATACGTCGAAGTATACGGCGAGCCTCCTCCGGGCCGCCTCCCTTATAGCGGCCTTGAAGGATTCGATGTACGCCCCCCTATCACCCTCCCTCGGGGGTACGTGGGCTAGGAGCGTCGGTACGACGAGCTGGGGTGTGAGACCCCCAGCCTCCCTTATGATTGAGAGGTGCTCAACCTCCAGCCGGGGCTCTAGCGCGTAGCCGGTCTTAACCTCGACGACGGTCGTGCCGCCCTCGAGCATCCTGTAGAGCCTCTCGAGTAGGAGGCGTAGGAGCTCCCTCCTACTGGAGCGCCTGGTCGCCTCTATAGTCCTATAGATCCCCCCGCCCCTTGCTAGTATCTCAGAATAGCTCGCCCCCATGAGTTTAGCCTCGAACTCGTCCTCCCTACTCCCCGCGAAGAGGGCGTGGGTATGCATATCCACGAGGCCGGGTGTGGCGAGCCTGGAACCGGCGTCCACCCACTCGGGGGCACTATAGCGGGCCCTTATCCAGCCCGTGGGGCCGACCTCGATGATCCTCCCGCCCCTGAAGGCTACGGCGGCGTTCCTGAGTATCCCGGCCGTCTCCGGCGACGGCCTGGGGGTGGGTCCCCCCCTGAATGTGACGAGCTCGCCTATATTATACACTACCAAGTCGGCCCTGGGCAAGTCTAGCCACCCAGCCTTGCCTCGCAGGCCTTGTGGAGTGTGTAGGCTACAAGTCTGGCGGCTAGCCTGCTCGTTGAGTCCCCCACGTCAACTGTTGGGGTAACCTCCACAACGTCTAGGCCCCGGGGCTTGAGCTTCTCGGCGGCATAGAGGAGTACTTGGAGAGACTCGACGGGGCTCATGCCTAGGGGGGTCGGCGAGTTAACCCCGGGGGCGTAGGCCTGGTCTAGGTGGTCCATGTCTATGCTGATGTACGCCTCGCCACCCTGCTCGGCGAGCTTATCCACCGCTTCGAGGGCAGGCTCCAGGCCTCCGAGGAGCTGGATCCTTGGAACTATCAGGGCCCCAAGATCCCTGGCCCTCCCGGCTAGGTAGGGGGGGTTAGAGTAGTCTGCGACCCCGACAACGGCTATCCTAAGCCTGCCCCCGTGGGCCTGGGCTAGGTCCCAGAGCCAGGAGCCGCTTGTGAGTCCCTCCGAGACGCTCCTCATATCGTAGTGGGCGTCCAACACTAGGATGCTGGCCTCACCACCCCCCTCGAGGAGGGGCTCGAGGGTCCACCTGGTTATAGAGTGGTCGCCCCCCAGGAAAACGGCTACCACTCCTGAGGCGTATGCCCTGCGCGCCGCCTCCACTATCCTCCTCGACGTCAACACTAAATCGCCGGGGGCCACCCTGACATCGCCTAGGTCTAGGATGCCGCAGGGGAACCCAGAGCCCAGCCCGGGCGCGTGGGGCCTGAGGCTCCTCAGGTACCCACGTATCCTCTGGGGCGCCAGCCTAGCACCGGGGACGCCTGCAGCGCTCCAGTCCCATGGAACGCCTACTAGGGCGGCCGCAGGGCCCCCGCTGGGGTTCCAGGGCATCCTCTCGTCTCGGGGGTCCCGGAGCAGGGATCCCCCGGGCTCCTGGAGTGGCTCCTCCAAGGCAATGCTGCCTCCCGGGGCTCCCGGGCCTCTCGGCGGCTAGCACTTTATCATTGGGGCCTTGATTCCCTTCTCGCATACCACCCTCCTAGCCCTCTCGTAGCCCGCGTCGGCGTGCCTCACCACTCCTATGCCGGGATCCGCTGTCAGCACCCTCTCGGCCCTCAGCTCGCTCTCAGGGCTCCCGTCAAGCACTAGGCCCAGGCCAGCGTGGAGGGAGTAGCCTATACCCACGCCGCCGCCGTGGTGGAAGCACACCCATGTAGCCCCGGCTGCGGCGTTGAGGAGGGCGTTTAGCACCGGCCAGTCTCCGACGGCGTCGCTCCCATCCTTCATGCCCTCCGTCTCCCTGTAGGGGCTCGCGACGCTCCCCGAGTCTAGGTGATCCCTACCTATCCACATGGGGCCTATCTCGCCGAGCCTGATGAGGCTGTTCATGAGCTTTCCGAACCTCGCCCTCTCACCGTAGCCCAGCCACACGACCCTAGCTGGGAGGCCCTGGAACTTGACGTATTTCCTAGCCTTCTCCACCCAGCGGACGAGCCTCTTATTGTCCTTGAAGGTAGCTATTAGCTCGTCGTCGAGCCTCTCTATGTCCTTGGGGTTGCCCGTGAGGCTAGTGTACCTGAAGGGCCCTCTACCCTCCTCGAACATGGGCCTAATGTAGGCCTGGACGAATCCCGGGAACTCGAATGCGTCCTTGTAGCCCGCCTCATACGCCATCTTCCTAATGTTGTTCCCGTACTCGAATACGACTGCGCCCCTCCTCTTGAACTCCACCATCGCCTTTACGTGCTCCTTCATGCTCTCTAGGGCCCTCCTCTTATACTCCTCGGGGTTCTCGTCCCTGAGCCTGTCGGCCTCCTCGAGGCTCATGCCTGCGGGCACGTAGCTCAGGGGGTCGTGGGCTGGTGTCTGGTCTGTCACCACATCCGGTATTATGCCCCTCCTCAGTATCTCGGGGAACACCTCCGCGGCGTTGCCCAGTAACCCTATGCTTAGGGGCTCCCTCTTCTCCTTAGCCTTCAACGCCATGTCGAGGGCCTTGTCGAGGCTGTCGGTCCACGTGTCGAGGTAGCCGTGGCGGATCCTCCTCTCAATCATCCTCTTGTCTACCTCTACGACTATGGCTACTCCGCCGTTCATCTTAACGGCTAGGGGCTGGGCCCCGCCCATCTCCCCGAGGCCCGCCGTTAGAACCAGGCGGCCCTCGAGGGTTCCCTCGGGGAAGTGCTTCTCGGCTGCGAATGCGAAGGTCTCGTATGTGCCTTGTAGTATACCCTGGGTCCCTATGTAGGCCCAGCACCCAGCCGTCATCTGGCCGTACATTATCAGCCCCTTCCTCTCCAGCTCCCTGAAGTAGTCCCAGTCAGCCCACTTCGGTACGAGTACGGCGTTGCTTATCACCACCCTGGGGGCTAGCTTGTGGGTCTTGAACACCGCGACGGGCTTCCCGCTCTGGACTACTAGGGTCTCGTCCTCATCCATCTCCATGAGCGTGTCTACTATGGCCTCGAACGCCTCCCAGCTCCTCGCGGCCCTGCCGGTGCCGCCGTAGACTATCAAGTGCTCTGGATCCTTAGCCACCTCAGGGTCGAGGACGTGGAAGAGCATGCGGAGGGGCCCCTCCAGCTGCCACGAGCCGCTCCTAACATGAAGCTCCTCCCCGGTGATGTGGGTGACCCTCAGCCTCTCCCAGGGCTTATAGTATCCCTCCTCTATGAGCCTCCAGATAGGCCTATCCCTATACTTCTCCGCAACCCACTCAGGTATCCCGGACATCTCAATCCACCATCCGCAGTATTACATGTATACTCAGGGGGTCTATCGAGATTCAGAGTTGGCTTGTATAGATTCGACCTCCTCGATCGCCTCCTCGCTCCAGCGCTAACCATAGCAGCCGGGCTCTACCCTTTCTCTTAATCCGCCAGTCCTGTCGATGGAGAGCGTGGAGTAGCCGTGGCCTAGCTCTCGGGGCTAGGCTCTTATCCTGGTTCCACTGCTCCGAGGTCTCGGTGTGGCGCTTGGAGGACCTGCCCAGGGTCATAGAGGAGGTGTTTTCACTCGTAAACCTCGACCTCTACGGGGTAGCTGGGGTACTGGAGGGTGATAGGCTCCTAGTCACAGCCTTTAGGGAGGGGGCCTCGAACGTCTACGCATACACGCCTGAGGAGGGCCTCGTCAAGCTGAACAGGGAGCCGGTCTCCATGGTGGCCGAGCCGCCCAGGGGTGCTGGGAGGGTCGTCATAGCGAGGGACGTGGCCCGCGGCAGGGAGCTGCATAGGGCCTTCATAGCCTCCCTCGAGAGCCCCGGGGAGGAGAGGCCCTTAGTGGAGGGTCTCGAGCCCATGAGGCTCCTATCCCTGGTGGATAAGGGCGACAAGGTGTACCTCACGGGCGTCACCCCCGATGGCGTGGGGGTCTTCGAGGCTAGGCCTGGGAGTGATGCGAGGCGCGTCGGCCTAATACCGGGCCTCGGGGCCCTAGAGGATGTCGCCGGCAGGGTGGGTGTCGGCATAATATTCCAGCAGACGGGGAGGATCCCACTCTTCACCATAGACCTAGACTCCGGCGAGGCTAGGATCGTTGAGACGCCGGGTAGCGTCACGGCTGTGAGGGCGAGCCCCGAGGGCTGGGTTGCACTCGGCGTCGAGGGGGCTAGGGAGGCCGGGCTCTACCGCTTCGACCCCGAGACCGGTAGAGTCGAGCCTCTAGAGCTAGCTGGGAGGGGCCTCAGGGAGTACAGGCCTACGATGATATCGTACATAGGATTCACGGGCAGGGGAGAGGCGGTCGTCGTAGCCTGGAGGGGTGTTAGGAGTAGGGTTTTCCTAGATGGGGACCCAGTCGAGGGCCCCGAGGGGGGCTATGGCCGTGCATACGACTGGAGGGGAGGCCTGGTAGCCACCTACACCAGCCTGAGGAGGCCCCACAGCGTGGTACACCTCAAGGATGGGAGGGCCGTGACCCTCCTCTCAGACCGCCTCCCCGACTGGCTCGAGGAGGCCCTCGGCGATGTTAGGGTCCACGACGTGGAGGCCCCGGATGGTGAGAGGGTTCCAGTAATAACGCTGGAGTCGAGGAGAGCCGGGAGACCAGGACCTACTGTTGTACACGTCCATGGCGGGCCCTTCGCGGCGGACGTAGACGCCTGGGGCATCTTCGCGGCGGCACTGGCCCTCGCCGGGTTCAACGTTGTAATGGTAAACTACAGGGGCTCAATGGGCTTCGGGGAGGAGTGGAGGAGCAAGATCATAGGGGATCCATGCGGGGCCGAGCTAGACGACATAGTAGCAGCCGCCCGCTGGGCCCGGGAGAGCGGCCTAGCATCCTATACCGCCATCATGGGCTACAGCTACGGCGGCTACATGACCATGTGCGCCCTAACCAGGAGGCCGGGCGAGTTCGCCGCCGGGGTAGCCGGTGCGAGCGTCGTCGACTGGGAGGAGATGTACGAGCTAAGCGACCCCGCCTTCAAGGCCTTCATAGAGCTGCTATTCGCCGGCGACAAGTCGAGGTGGCGGGAGAGGAGCCCCATAACACACCTAGACAACCTACGAGACCCGCTCTGCATCATACACCCCCAGAACGACTCGAGGACCCCCCTAAAACCCGTGCTACACTTCATGGAGAAGGCACTCGAGAAAGGGAAGAGGTTCGAGGCCCACATAGCGCCCGACATGGGCCACGCGGTAAACACAGCCGACGACGTAGTAAAAATACTACTACCAGCAATAATATTCCTATATAGGATCAAGACCGAGAGAGCCGCCGGAACCCAGGAAACCAAATAAACCCTAACAACTCGTCAAGCATCAAACGGAGGAGGCCGGGGCCCGTCGTCTAGCCTGGTTAGGACGCCGCCCTCACACGGCGGAGGTCCGGGGTTCAAATCCCCGCGGGCCCACCAATAGACACCAGCTCTGCTATCTCTTCGACGGTTATCTAAGACGATAAAGGGTTAAGAGCCTCGAGTACCGTTTAAACCTATGAGGAGGGAGACCGCAATTGACCGTAGACAAAGCGGAGCTTTTATACAGGGAGCTACGTGAGTTAAGGACTATACTAGAACGTATCGAGGCCCTATTAGAAGAGCGACTTATCGGCATCGAAGAACCCTTGCCAGACGAGGCTGAAGCAATAAGAGAGTACGAAGATGAGAAAACGAAGGGAAAAGTAGAGCTTGTTGATTTAGAGGACGTCCTTAGGGAGCTAAAATGACGAGATATAACATCAATCTTACTAAAAAGGCTTTAAAGCAACTCAGCGAGCTTGACGAGCCACTTAAAGGTAGGATTCTTGAAGCCCTAGTTATTCTGCGAGACTATGGCTTTTCCGGAAGACTTGACATTAAGAAACTACGTGGTTACAGGAATCACTACAGGATTCGTATAGGCGAGTATAGAGTTCTGTTTGAACTAGAAAAACCTAACAAAATAATAGTATATGCAATACTTCCTAGAAAGAAGGCTTATAAGAGATAAGATATGGTTCTCGTTGTGAAACCGTCGCTTCATGCATATCTGATGGTAAATGATATCACTTTAGATATCATTGTTGCTATTACTTTTAGAGTACATGCATATAGCTAGTATGAACTCTTGTATATCTTTGCGTTCTCACACGGCGGAGGTCCGGGGTTCAAATCCCCGCGGGCCCATCACCTAA
>JALSQM010000063.1 GCA_026985385.1 Acidilobaceae archaeon
AATGAGAGCCCTGGGCATGCCCTCTGGGAGGAAGGCGGAGACCCCATACAGGGTTCCCGAGTGGATTAGGAGGGCTCCGCTCTGGATTAAGAGGAACTTCCTAGCGGGCCTCTTCGGGGCGGACGGTAGCGTACCAGCATTCAAGGGGAAGACCCCACTCCCAATACACTTGACGCAGTCAAAGGCTAGAGAGCTCGCCGCCAGCCTAGAGGCATTCCTAGCCGATGTGAAGTCCATGCTCGAAGAGTTCGGAGTCGAGGACGTCCTAGTCTACCCCGTGGAAACCGCCGTTGAGGATAGGATCACGTTGAGGCTTGCCATAGAGGGTGAAAGGAGCATATCCCGCTTCCTGGCAGCAATAGGCTACGAGTACGACGACCGCAAGAAGACCATGGGCCTCTACGCCTACGCGTACCTCAAGCTAAAGGCTGCAGTCAAGGCCTCAAGGAACACCGCCGCTAGGGTCGCAGTGGAGGTCTACAGGGCCACGGGCAGCATAGCTCTAGCCCACCAGGCCGTGGCCCAGCTGGTGAATAGGAGGTTCGTTGAGAGGGCGGTGTACCAAGGCGTCTCCGATGCCAGGCCTCCCATGGGCTTCCCAGACTTCAACGATTACGTCAAGTCTAGGAGTGCTGGCGGGGGATTCGTGTATGATAGGGTCGTAAAGGTGGAAGAGTACGATCCGGACTACAGGGAGTTCTATGATATAGGCGTATACCACGAATCACACAACTTCATAGCCAACGGGGTAGTAGTGCACAACTGCGGCGTGAGGGTCATCAGGACGGATCTCACGGTTGACGAGGTCAGGCCGCGTATCAGGGAGCTTGTGGACACCCTCTACAGGAACGTGCCGAGCGGCCTGGGCAGCACTGGGAGGGTGAGGGTTAGCATCTCGGAGCTTGACAGGGTCTTGGCTGAGGGTGTCCAGTGGGCTGTTCAGAGGGGGTACGCCTGGGCCGATGACCCGGAGCACATAGAGGAGAGGGGTAGCTGGGGCCTCGCTGACCCGAGTAAGGTTAGCACGAGGGCGAAGCAGAGGGGCGCCCCGCAGCTCGGGACGCTGGGCAGTGGGAACCACTTCCTAGAGGTTCAGGTCGTCGATAAGATATTCGATGAGAGGATAGCGAAGGTCTTCGGCATAGAGCAGGAGGGCCAGGTGGTGGTGATGATACACACTGGCAGCAGGGGGCTGGGGCACCAGGTGGCGAGCGACTACCTGGCCATCATGGAGAGGGCGATGAGGAAGTATGGCATCAGGCCCCCCGATAGGGAGCTGGCGAGCGTCCCCTACAGTAGCAGGGAGGCGCAGGACTACATCAAGGCCATGGCGGCGGCCGCCAACTTCGCCTGGACCAACAGGCAGCTCATAACATACTGGACGAGGGAGAGCTTCAAGCAGGTCTTCCACCGCGACCCAGACAAGCTCGGCATGCGCATAGTCTACGATGTAGCCCATAACATAGCCAAGTTCGAGGAGTACACAGTCGACGGTAAGAGGGTGAAGATGATAATCCACAGGAAGGGCGCCACCAGGGCCTTCCCACCGGGACACCCCGAGATACCCAAGGACTACAGGGAGGTCGGCCAGCCCGTGCTCATACCGGGCAGCATGGGGACTGCGAGCTACATACTGGCGGGGGTGCCCGAGGGCGAGAAGAGCTGGTACACAGCGCCACACGGGGCCGGCAGGTGGATGAGCAGGGCCAGGGCCAAGCGCACCAAGAGCTACACGGAGGTTGTTAGGGAGCTCGAGCTGAAGGGCATATACATAAGGGCGAGCAATAGGGCAACAGTCGTAGAGGAGATGCCCGAGGCATACAAGGACGTGGATAGGGTAGCCAAGGTGGCCCACGAGGTGGGCATAGGCAGGCTAGTGGTCAGGCTCAGACCCATAGGCGTGACGAAGGGCTAGCCACCCCACCCGCCTTCTCAGGGCCGCGCGCCGCCCCTCCTCCCCGCCAGCATGGAGGCGTAGCTCTCCGTTACACGGGGCCTCCCATCAAGCCCTAGGAGCCTGAGGGCCTCCTCGACCTCTCGGGGATCCCCCGTTGAAGCCTCGACCTCGACAAAGCACCCAAGCCCCTCCACCCTATCGAGGGTCACACTAGCGCTTGGGAGTGAGGCATAGATCCTCTCCTTAACCACCCTCAAGGCCTCTCTGAACCCTAGGGCCTCGAGCACCTCTAGGATCTCGGGGGAGGCCTCGGCCTCCACCTCGATCCTAGCCTTGACGTCCCCCCGAGGGATCCTGGGGCCCTTATAGGTGAGCCTCGCCCTGCCCCGGGAGAGCCTCACCCTCACAGCCTCGTCCCTGGCGATGACGTCCCTGCAGGGGTGCTGGAGGTATACGTCCTCCTCGCGGAGGGGCCCCTCGACCCTGGCCCCCAGCCCCCTCAGCCTCTCAAGGATTGAGTTGAGTTCCCCGCAGTCGACGGGGATCTTGACCTCTACCTCGAGGGACGGCATGGCCCGGCACCCTAGCGTGGCGGTAGCTCTGAAGCCCTGAAGGGGAGGCCTAGGGAGTTGAGCCTCTCCAGCACAGCCTTCACAGCGGCGGGGCTCGGGGCCTCTGCTATGACCTCGACCTCGGCCCAGCCCGGCTCGAGGAATGGCAGCATGCGGTCGTGCCTGATGTCTATTATGTTGAGCTTCGCGCCCGCGAGCACCTCGAGCACCCTATTCAGCCACCCCGGCGCGTCGGGCACCAGGCCCTGGAGCCTCACGACCCTATACTCCCTCACGAGCTGGTAGTAGACCACCTTGGGTAGCCGGGTCATGTCTATGTTGCCGCCGCTCACTATGACGACCACCCTCCACCCCGGCTTAACCTCGATCTTACCGCTGAGGAGGGCGGCGAGGCCCGCGGCGCCAGCGCCCTCTGCGAGCGTCTTACTCCTCTCGAGGAGCAGGAATATCGCCCTCGCCACCTCCTCGTCCGTCACTGTTACAATGTCGTCGAGCAGCTCCCTGAGTAGCTTGAACGTTATCTCACCCGGCCTCTTGGTGACTAGCCCATCCATGAGCCCGGGGGTGGCGGGCACCTCAACCGGCCTCCCCGCCTCGAAGCTCCTAGTGAACTTCGGGGCGTAGGCGGGCTCCACGCCTACAACCCTAACACTGGGGTGGCGGGTCTTGAGCCACGAGGCTATCCCCGAGGCCAAGCCCCCGCCGCCGACGGGGACCACTACAAGGTCCGGGGGCCCCCCGAGCTGCTCCTCCACCTCAACCGCTATGGTTCCCTGACCCGCTATCACGTAGGGGTCGTCGAAGGGGTGTATGAAGACCGCCCCCGTCTCCCCGGCTATCTCGAGGGCCTTCCTATAGGCGTCATCGTAGACCCTCCCGTGGAGCACGACCTCGGCCCCGTACCCCCGGGTGGCCTCCACCTTGGCCTGAGGCGCGGTCTCGGGCATGACAATGGTTGCCCTGACCCCCAGCCTCCCAGCGGCGTATGCCACCCCCTGCGCGTGGTTCCCAGCACTCGCAGCGACGACCCCCCGAGCCCTCTCCTCGGGGCTCAGCCTCGAGATCTTGAAGTAGGCGCCCCTAACCTTGAAGGCCCCCGTCTTCTGGAGGTTCTCGAGCTTCAAGTAGACCCGCCCACCAGTCATCCGGGAGAATGTAGCCGAGAAGTCGAGGGGGGTCCTATGCACGATCCCCTCGAGGGCCTCATAGGCCTCCCTGACGAGGGCCGCTATACTCTCCGGAGTCACGTCGCCGCCCCGCAAGACGCTGGATCCCCCCGCACAGCTGGGTGGGGCCTCCTCATCTTATACTCCCCCTCCCAGCACCTGGGAGGCTAGGCTGGTGTGCTGGGTTGGGGCTTCCGAGGTTCATTAGGGCTCTCCAGGTTAACATAGAGGATCCCTTCGGCTTCTACGCAGAGGAGCTTGACGCCGATAGGATAGTCGAGCTCGCTGAGAGGGTTCACGCTAACACCGTTATAGTCTTCGCGAGGGACGCCTGGGGCAGGGTCTTCTACCCCGGGAGCAAGCTATACCCCAGGCACCCCAGGGCGGCTCTGGACGCCGTTGAGCTGTCGAGGAAGCTGAGGGAGAGGGGGATCTCACCGGTATTCATGGCGGTCCACACCGCTAACAGGTACATCTACAGGCTCCACCCCAGCTGGGCCCAGAGGACCAGGGACGGCGAGCCTATTGTGCTCGAGAACATCCCCCTGGAGGAGAGGGTTAGGGATCCCCACTGGCCCCAGATATGCCCCAACAGCCCCGCGATGGAGGAGTTCTTCGTACCAGAGATAAGGGAGGTCGTCGAGAAGCTGAAGCCCGACGCCGTCCACCTCGACAGCTTCAGGTACCTCCCCGACCTCAGCAAGGCGTGCTACTGCCAGTACTGCCGGGCCCGCTTCAGGAGGGAGACCGGCTTCGAGCTACCCGCCACCCTCAACCCCGAGGACGAGGCCTACAGGCTGGCATGGGAGTGGAGGTACCGCGTCGCCGCGGAGGCCATCAGGAGGCTCTCCAGGGAGGCTAAGAGCCTGGATCCGGGGGTGGCGATATTCTATAACAACCACCCGGCGGGCTGGGCGGGCAGGGGTAACAGGATACTCGAGGAGGCCAGGGACGCCATAGACGCCGCGTACGCCGAGGGGACCGAGACCGACAGCAGGGGGCCGGGGTTCCTCACCTTCATAACGAAGCTCTCCAGGGCACTCCTCGGCGGTGGGAGGGTTCTGACCACCAGGAACCTATTCTTCTTCCTGAGGGTCCCCCAGAGCCCGCCGGCCCCCACGATAAGGCAGGGTATCAGGGAGATAGTGGCGGCCGGCGGTGAGCCCGTGGCTGTCACCTTCGCCAGCCAGCTCTCCACCGACACGAGGGCCCTCGACGCGCTAGCCGAGGTCTACGAGGAGCTTGAGAGCGTCGAGGACTACCTGGCCTCCCAGAGGCCCCTCAACTACGTGGCGCTCACCTACAGCACGTTCACCCACGACTGGGCCCTCCACCCGAGGCCGGAGTACTATATAGGGGAGGTCCTCGGCCTCGCCATGATGCTCATGCACAACCACGTGCCCTGGAGCATAGTATCCGAGAGAACCATAGAGGAGTCCGGGATCCCCGAGGGCTACAAGGCCCTGATAGCCGGTAGCATGGTGGCGGTGAGCGACGAGGCCGAGGAGAGGATGGGATCCTGGGTCGAGGGTGGAGGCGTGCTCGTGGCCACCCACCAGTTCGGCTACATGAGGAGGGACTTCACCTACAGGCACAACCTAGCCCTCAGCGAGGCGTTCGGCGTGTGCTTTGAGGGCGTCCAGAAGCTCGGCTACCTCTACTACGACCTGGAGTCCACGGGGGCCTACGGGGAGTACTGGAGCGGCATGCCCCGCTACATACCCTTCGGGGACCACAGCACCGCCTTCAGGAGGGATAGGAGGGACCCCATGCTGGGGGAGAACGTTAAGATAATGACCTCGAGTAGGTGCGGGGTGAGCGCTAGGATCCTGGCCAGGGTTAGACTGGCTAGGAGGGCGTGGGGCTACGAGTACACCCTAGGCCGCAGCACCCCGCCCCCCGGCCCCCTCACCGAGATGCCCGGCATAATCATGAACAGGTACGGCTCCGGCTACACGCTATACTACAGCGTGAGGCTGGGCCTCCACTACGACAGGCTCGGGCACCCCGACTACGCCCAACTACTGCTCAGGCCCCTCAAGAAGCTAATCCCGCCACCCCCAGTGGAGGCCGAGGCCCCCGACACGGTTCAGGTAGAGCCCTACAGGCTCGATGGGGGAGGCTACCTCATACACCTCGTGAACCACACCTACAACCAGCGCTTCCTAGACGCCCCCATAGGGGCTGCGAGGCAGCCTCTACCGCCATTCGACCCCTCATACAGCATACACCCAATCAGGTGGGTCATAGAGGTCCCCAGCGTGAGGCTGGCCCTCAGAGTGGAGCCCGGCAGCTACCTCGTCAGACGCCTCATAGGCGGCGGGGAGGAGAGGATCCAGGTCAAGCCCGGTGAGAGACTCACATACACCCTCCAAGGCCTGGGGGAGTACGAGCTACTCGCAGTGCTACCAGCGGCGTAGCCGGGTTATTAGCATCAAAGCACCCAACCCCCGGCGGGGTGGAGCCTTGAGCGGGGATAGGATAGCCTACCTCAGGGAGCGGCGCGCGGGGCGCATAGGCAGGCTCTATCCCCTCGGAGAGGTGCAGCCCCATGGCAGTAAGGTTGAGGGTGAGGCTGGAGAGGGAGGGGAGAAGCGTAGAGACGGTAGCACTAGTTAATAGCGGCTACGAAGCCCGGGGCCCCGAAATACTGGTGCCAGCTCACATAGCGAGGGAGCTGGGTACATACCCCCAGCTTCCCCCAGGCTCTGAGGTGATGGAGTACGTGCTGGCCGATGGTAGTAGGTCTAAGATGATACGCGTGAAGGGGGCGGTCAGGGTCTCCCTCGTGGCCGAGGATAGGGTCGAAGGCCCCGTCACGGCCGACCTCGTGATAGCTGAGGGGGCCGAGGAGGCGCTGATAAGTGATAAGCTGGCAGATGAGCTTGGCATCGCAATAATAGCCGTGGGAGAGGGTCTCTGGTGCTTCAGGGACGAGCTGGGGCGGAGGGTTAGGAGGAGCCAAGCCTGAAGGCGGATCCCTAGTCGCAGAGCACTCTTCGTAGACTTAAGGAGGCCTGGATCCCGCTGGCCTTGCCGGCAGATCCTACCCGGGGGTGCGGTGCCGTGGGGGAGTGCCTTGGCCTAGAGGGGTTTAGAGTCCTAGTTACGGCGAGTACTACCGGTATAGGATTCGGGGTTGCCGAGGTGCTGGCGTCCCTCGGGGCCAGGGTTGTAGTGAACGGCCGTGACGCGTCGAGGGCCGCCGAGGCGGCTGGGAAGCTGAGATCCCGGGGCTGGGAGGCGTGGGGGGTCGCCGCGGACCTCTCGAGGCCCGGTGAGGCCTCCAGGCTTGTCGCCGAGGCGGCCAGGATCCTCGGGGGCCTTGATGGGCTAGTCTATGTGCCCCCGCCTCCCCCAGCCGGGGCCTTCGAGAGCCTGAGACCCGAGGACTGGCAGCTCGCAGCGAGGCTCCTCGTCCACTCCGCCGTTGAGGCCGTGGGCGAGGCTCTCCCCCACCTCGAGGCCTCGGGGAGGGGGGCGATAGTGTTCATAACCAGCATAGCGGCCTGGGAGGCCGAGCCTGGTATAGCCTCGAGCAGCGTCCTACGCCCAGCCCTCCACGGGCTCACCCAGACACTCTCCAGGAGCCTGGCCGGGAGGGGTGTTAGGGTTAACGCCGTCGTCCCAGGCTACATACTCACCGACAGGCTCAGGGGGCTAGCCGAGAGGAGGGCTAGGGAGAGGGGGTCGACGGTCGAGGACGAGCTGAGGGCCCTGGCATCGGAGGTCCCTGCCGGCAGGCTGGGGGACCCCAGGGAGATAGGCTGGGTTGTAGCGTTCCTCCTAAGCCCCAGGGCCTCCTATGTGACTGGTGCGGCAGTACCAGTCGATGGGGGCCTCCATAGGCGGACGCCCTAGCAGCATGTGGTACTTAATATAGTGTTCTGGTATTGGGGTAGCTTTAACAACCACCGGCGCCTCGGGCTGCGTGCTCGGTGCGAGGCTCTTGAGTGGAGAGCGTGGTGCAACGGTTAAGCTCAGGAAGCTGGGCGAGGGGGTCTACCTAGCTCCCGGGAGCCCCAACACGGTGATAGCAGTTAGCGGGGAGGAGGTGCTTGTAGTCGACCCGGGTATAGGTGAGGGTAGGGGGGACGCCCTAGCGGCCGCCATTAAGGGCCTGGCGGGCGGCGATGCGGGCATCCACATCGCCCTGACCCACGGTCACACCGATCACCTAGCCGAGGCCCCACGGCTCGCCGCGGGCTTCGAGTCCACCGGGATCCACGCTCCGAGGCTCTGCGTTGGCCTTGTAGAGGATACCCGCCTTAGGAGGTCCCTCGTCTACGGTGGCCTAGTCTCCGGCGGGCTCGCCTCCATGCCTATGGTGTCCCTCAGGGTGGACGAGCCCTTCGAGCCCGGGGCTAGGCTGTCACTAGGCTCCAAGGCAATCGGGGTCCCCGGCCATACCCCCGGGAGCTCGGTTATAGTATTCGAGGAGGCCGGCGTGGCGGCTGTTGGAGACGCAGTCCTCGGGGAGAGGGTTCTGGCCAGGTTCGGGATCCCCTTCGCCTCGGATCTCCGCTCGTGGACCGAGAGCCTGGGAGCCATACTCGAGCTCGTGGAGGCGGGCTACACCATAGTACCCGGCCACGGGCCCGTGGCGAGGGGTGGGAGGGCCCGTGGCCTACTCGAGGCTAATAGGAGGGCCTCTGAGAGGGTCTACGCGTACGTCCTTAGGATCCTTAGGGACCACGGCCCCATAAGCCTTGATAGGCTCGCATACATGGCTACAAGGGACCTCGGCGAGGCGGAGGCCACCCCCAGGCAGGTGCTCCTAAACAGGACCGCCCTCTCCTCCGTGCTGGCGTGGCTGGAGGAGGAGGGTAAGGTCGAGGCTGTAGTGACCGATGAAGGACCGGCCTGGAGGGCCCGGGGGATCCTGTAGGCGGGGCTAGGGTAGGAGGGGGGCCTCTAGGCCCAGCCTCTCGGCTATCCTGTCTAGGAAGCGCAGCCTCTTAGGCACGGGTGGGTGGCTCGCGAAGAGCTCCTCCAGGGGGCTCGTGTCCTCCGTCTTCAGCTCCTCCACGACGGCGTCTATGTCGTAGAGGAAGCCTCCGGAGACCTCGATTAGGGGTGCCACTATGAAGAGCTGGCTAACCAGGCCCTTGGAGGCCGCCTCAGCGGCCATCCTCGGGTTACCCCTTATAGCGACGTGTATCCTAGCCAGCGCCCTCTGGAGTAGCCTGGGGCTACCCGTCACGAGCGCGCTGTGCGCGTCGGCGTAGTACTCGCGTAGCCTGTTGAAGTGGGCTACGAGGAACTTGAAGACCACCCCCGCGGCTATGAGGGCCAGGCCTATGAGGGCTAGTAGGAGGGGTGATGACTCCTCGTCCCTGTCACCGCCGCCGCTGAGGAGGCCGACCCAGAGTAGGGTGCGGCCTAGGTAGTAGATGGCTAGAGGTATGAGGCTGAGGGCGAGTATCCATGACACGTCCCTATGCTTGAGGTGGCCGACCTCGTGGCCTAGCACCGCTACAACCTCCTCCCTAGGCATTATCCTTAGGAGGCCCCTAGTCACGGCCACGTAGTCCCCCGCGATTGGGCTGCCGTATGAGAAGGCGTTGGGCACGTCGACCTCCGCTATCCTCAGCCTCGGGGGCCTCTTGAGCCCGCTCGCCCTAGCTATCCTCTCCAGCTCGACCTGGAGCTCCTCCTCCTCGAGGCTCTCGGGGGGCCTCGTCCTGTATAGGGCGTTTATCAGGTAGGGGGAGAAGAGCCACTGGAGCACCATCAGGCCCGCAACGAATAATGCAACGCTAAGCGCCAGCCCCCCACTGGCGGAGACCCCGTAGCGGGCCCCCAGGAGCCAGGCCACACCAGCTATGAGGCCGACGCCGGCTAGGAATATCGCTACAGCTGTTAGGGCCATACTGAGCCTGAGGCTCGCAAGGCTCCTCGGCTCACCACCCACAAGCCTCGGGGCAGCCATGGATATTAGGGCCACAACCGCTGAGACGGCGACACCCTCCAATACCAGGAGCCACCAATACGCTATTATCCACCCAAAGCCGAACAAGCCCCAGCTACCCCTCGCCAACCATTATGCAGTAGCCACCGGGGCGGCGCCTATAATGCTCGCGTCCAGCCGCCCCCTGGGCCTATTAACGTTGGAGGCCCTCGAGGGCTATGGGCGGGGGATGGGGTCACGCCAGGTTCCCGAGGGGATCCTCCCGTGGGGAGGGCCTGTGTTGCCGAGCCCCGCCCACCACCCGCGAGCGCGGATGAGGACCTCGAGGTAGGCCGACCCAGGCGGGGGATGGCGATGTTATCCCCGTCCGACGCCCTCATGGGGGGTGGACTGGGGTTTGGCTGTGGTGTCAGGGTGTAGCAGGTACATAGTGGCCTCGATGAGGGTGCGCCTCGACAGGCCTCTCCCTAGGGCTGTTAGGATCCTAGAGGGCGCGAAGGCCAGGCTGGACTACGTCGACGAGGAGCAGAGGAGGATTACAGCCGACATACCGGCCTCGAGGGTGGGCGTCCTCGACGAGCTAGCTGATTACTGTGAGTATCTGAGCCTCGAGGTCAAGGCTTCATGCAGGCTGAGGGGGGATCCCCGGGGCCTGGTGGAGACGCTTAGGGACATGGGCTTCGAGAGGGTCCCCGGGGGATCCGCGGTAGTCCTAGTAGGCCGCTGGGCGGGTAGGGCCGTCGAGGTCGAGATCAGGGCTGGCAGGGTCAGGGTCAAGGTTGGGGCTAGGGTGACCGGTAAGCCCCGGCCCCCCCTACCCCCGAGCGTGTTCCTCGTAGCCCCCGAGGAGCTGGGGGAGGCGCTCGAAGCCCTCAATGGGCTCCTCGGGGAGCTGAGGGGTAAAGCGTAAATTCCTGGACATACTATCCAGCCCGCTTGGTGGTTCATATTGAGCCTCTCGCCAGCTAAGGTCTACGCGGCCCTGATAGTAGCGCTCATAGTAGCCTTCGCCTCACTGGGCATCGCGGCGTATAACATCCACAGGATAGGGCAGCTCATAGCGGAGCAGAGGGAGGCCTCAAGCAAGCTGGACACCCTATCCCAGAGTCTGGGGGCCATCAATAGCAGCATTGCGAGGCTCTCCTCGGCCGAGGAGTCCAGGGCCCAGGCCCTGAGGAGCGAGGTAGAGGCTGTTAAGTCCCTCGTCGACCAGCTCTCCTCGAGGCTTGAGAGCCTCAGCAAGACGCAGGAGGTTCAGGGGAGCAACATCACCGCTCTGAGGTCTGAGCTGGCAGAGCTGAGCCGCGAGCTGGCGAGGCTCGAGGACGCCCTCGGAGGCCAGGCCCGGAACGTCACCGCCCTAGCCAGGGAACTCTCCCAGGTGGAGTCCAGGATCGACAACCTATACTCACTCCTACTCTACCCAGTCACTATAACGGATGCGACGGGCAAGCCCGTGACCCTACCCTCCAGGCCCACCAGGATAGTGAGCCTCCTCCCGAGCGTCACGGAGATACTCTGGGCCGTGAACGCCTCCAAGCAGGTGATAGCTGTTGACGAGTACTCCAACTACCCGCCGGAGGTCGTGGAGGAGGTGAAGAACGGCACACTCGTGAACATAGGCAGCGGCTGGTACCCCGACGTCGAGCGCATACTGGCGCTCAGGCCCGACCTAGTCATAGGCGTTGACAGCGTGGTGTCCCACCACACCCTGAAGAGTATACTGGCCGAGTACGGTATACCGGTGATACTGCTCCCAGACAAGAACTTCAAGGACGTGATAGACAGCATCCTCATAGTAGGCAGGGCAACGGGCCACCCAGCCGAGGCCGCCAGGCTAGCCGCTAGACTAGAAGAGGAGGCCACGCACCTCAGAGCCTACATAGACTGGTACCTCAACGAGACCGGCTCCCCGAGGGTTAGGGTGGCCCTCATAGTGTGGGTTAACCCGCTCTGGGTAGCGGGGAGCGAGACGTTCCAGAACGACGTCCTACTACTAGCCGGCGGTGTGAACGCCTACGCCAACGTTACCGGGTGGAAGCCCGTTAGCCCCGAGAGCCTCCTAGCCGTGGATCCCGACGTCATAATAATAACCGCCGGCCACCAGGGCCTCAACATGACGAGGCAGCAGTTCATAGACATCCTAAAGAAGGAGCTCGGCGACGCCGTCTACAATATAACCGCGGTGAGGGAGAATAGGATATACTTCGTGAGCGGCGACTACAACGACATACTCGTCAGGCCCGCCCCGAGGATCGTTGAGGGCGCAACACTACTCGCAGCAATACTATACCCCGAAGCATTCAACCTCACCCCCAGCCAGATACCCGCGCAAGTGAACCCAGAGACATTCAAGATACCGAAGATACCATCCACCCCAGGACACTAGGGGCCCCACTGCCCTAGTGAGGTCTCGTAACAAGTTTTTCACCCCACAGCAAGGCCACCCCGCTTGGAGGCAAGGCAGGCTTGGGGGGAGCCCGCCACTGGCTGGAGAGCCTCTACACCTCCTGGCCGGCCACACTGCTAGAAGGCTTCAGGGCCGGT
>JALSQM010000064.1 GCA_026985385.1 Acidilobaceae archaeon
GAGCTAGTGGGTAGCCTAGCCGAGGCAGTGAAGAGGGCGTTGCGGGGGAAGAGCTTCATACACAAGCTCGTAGTCGAGGTCTCGAAGCCTGAGGACGCCCTAACAGCTGCGAGGCTGGGAGCGGATGTCGTGATGCTAGACAATATGAGCGTGGAGGAAGCCTCAGAGGCCCTGAGGCTCCTAGAGGAGGCCGGTCTCCGCGGTAGGGTTATAGTTGAGGTGAGCGGGGGCATAGGCCCAGATAACATAGTGGATTATGCCTCCCTAGGAGTAGACGTGGTGAGCACTAGCTACCCCTTCTACAGGCCGGAGCGCATCGACTTATCGGCCGAGATGGTGAGGCCCTAGGGGGTGGCTCTGATGGCTAGGAGGGTAGGGTTGATTGGGTGTGGCTCGATAGGCGGGGAGATAGTGAAGGCGATAGCCTCAGGCGTTGTTAAAGCAGAGCTAGTAGGCCTCTTCGACATATATCCTGAGCGGTGTAGAAGCCTACTAGAGTCAACGGGCATTAGCGCCAGGATAGTCGAGGGCCTGGAGGAGCTCCTAGAGCTAAAGCCCGACCTGGTAGTGGAGGCTGCGAGCCAGGAGGCTGTCAGGAGGTATGCTACCAGGATCCTCGAGGCGGGGGTGGACCTCGTAGTCATGAGTGTTGGAGCGCTGCTGGATCCCAAGCTAGCTGAAGCGCTGAGGGAGGCATCGGCTCGGGGTGGTGCCAGGGTCTACGCGCCCACGGGGGCAATAGCGGCGCTCGACGCAATCAGGGCCGCAAAGCTCTCCGGTATTAAGAGGATCCTCCTCAGAACAGTGAAGAACCCTAAGAGCCTCGGCGTCGAGGCCAGCTCTAGGAGGATCCTCTTCAGGGGACCAGCCTCCGAGGCCGTTAAGAGATTCCCCTTCAATGTAAACGTCGCGGCCGCCCTAACGCTTGCATCGGGTGTTGAGGTTGAGGTGGAAGTAGTCGCCGATCCCTCCGTTGGGAGGAACACCCACATAATAATAGTTGAGTCGAATGCCTCGAGGATAGAGGTCAAGGTAGAGAACATTCCAAGCCCCTCGAACCCCAAGACGAGCTGGCTAGCGGCCCTCTCAGCAGTGGAGCTACTCAGAAGGCTCACGGGTGGCGACTGGCTGGTCGTCGGGAGCTAGCTCAAGCTACGCCCCGCGCTAGCGTTGCTATCACGAGGGAGCCCGTGAGATCCACGAGGGCCGTTATGAGGGGTAGGGCTGCGTTGTCCGGGTCTAGGCTAAGCTTGTAGGCCGCCGCAGCGACCCCGACGCCCATGGCGCTGCCTAGGGCTACTATAAGCGAGCCGCCGCCGACTATCGCCGTAAGCATGCCCCTCGGGTGCAGGGGTAGGCCTAGGATCCTCCCCCATGCGATCCCGAGACCTGTGAGCACCAGGAGGTTTGGTAGCGTGCCGAGGAGGGCTTCGGCCATCATTGCTGGCGCGTAGGCGAGCAGCCTCTCAGGCCCATAGAGGTGTATGATTGTTGAGCTCCTACTAGTCACAACGGAGGCGGATGCTCCAGTGTCTTCGAGGAGGCTGGCAACTATGTGTATGAGCCCCGCGGTGTAGAGTACCGCCCTCGCCCTCGACAGCACGCCGCCCGCGATGCTCTCGACGACGGCGGTTAGGATCATAGCCACTACCAGGTCCCTAACAGTTGAGGCCAGCCTCCCCCCGAGCCTAGCGGCCACTACAAGGCCCGTGAAGGCCGCCCAGAGGGTTAGGAATGCCGCTATCCCTTCCACACTCCTCGAAGCAATCAACAGCGCTGCGAGCACCAGCGATGGTATGGAGACTATATCGCCCACCACAGTCAGAACGGGGGCTGCCACGTTGTCCGGGTTAACCCCCCTCCTATACACCCATACAGCAACGAAAACCGTGAAGGGTATCATCGCCACAAGCACTAGGGCGCTGGAGATCCCCGCCGCAGCTATCGCTCGGAGCCCGCTGATCCCCGAGGCCGCAGCCGCCATGAGGGCTATGATAACGCTAGCAGCGAACGAGGCCACCACCGCCGCCGGCGCCTCGGACCTCATGACGCCGGAGATGCTGGTCTCGCCGATGCCTAGCTGGAGGCGGGTCGATATCCTAGCCGCCATGGCCGACATGTTGCCGCCCCTGAGGTTCGCCAAGCCGGGTAGTAGGGCTAGGATTATGGGGTAGGTCCTGAGGGCCCACGCGAAGTAGGCTGACACGAATACGTTGAAGATGTCTCCAACGTTTGCTATCAGGACCCCAGACATTATCTCGAGGACATGCCTGAGGCGGGGGCCCCTGAGACCCCAGGGCCTCCTGAGCCCGAGTAGCGCCCCCCAGGGCCCCCGCCTCAAGTCACCCACCATAAGAGGCCCTGGGGGGCGGGGTTTTAGTGGTCTAGTGGGGGATCCTCGTGGCCATGAAGGCCTCGTACGGCACGTCTAGATCCTCATCCGGCTTTAGGATCCCGCGGTTCCTGAGTATCTCCCTGGTGAGTATCCAGTATAGCAGGGCCAGGCTCCTCCTACCCTTATTGTTCGCGGGTATGACAAAGTCTATGTTCTCGACCTTATTATCAGTGTCGGCGAAGGCGACCACGGGGACTCCGACTTTCGATGCCTCCTCTATGGCCTGCCTGTCGGTTCTGGGGTCAGTCACTAGGACCACGTCTGGCTCCATGTAGTACTCTAGGTGGGGATTCGTGAACACTCCCGGGATCACCCTGCCAAGTATGGTCTTGCACTTAACCCTCTCACACATCATAGAGGCGGGCTTCTGCCCGTAGAGCCTGGTTGAGACGACGACTATCTTCTCAGGAGGCTCGTATCTCGCCAGGAACCTAGCGGCTATCCTTAGCCTCTCATCTATCTTCATGACGTCGAATATGTAGAAGCCGTCCGGGTGTATCCTGTAGACGAACTGCCTCATGTACTTGGTGCATATCTGAGTCCCAAACACCACGCCAGCCTTCTTGTAGAGCTCCACGGGGACCAGGGTCTCCCTCTGACTGCTCACTCCACACCACCTCCCAGGGTCTCCCCCTGCATCTGGCGGGCAGCCCTCATCCTTATAACGTGGTACATGGCCATCTCCTCTATGTAGGTTACACTCGTGAAGAGCGTCCTCCTACAGCAGTACCTATAGACCCCCAGGTCGTCGAGGACCTTGGAGGGATCCTCCCCGGCCCTCACCCTCCTCTGGAACTCTTCCCAGAGGTGGCCCAGAGGGGCCCCGCAGGTGAAACACCTGACTGGAGGTAGCACCGCTAGACACCCCCGAGGCATCTACCTGTAGCTCTTCTGCCAGCGCCTCCTAGCGCTGTACCTCATGTACTTCTCGGGCTCCGTCCTCCTCGGGTCGCCGGCTAGCATTGTCCTATCGTACTCTTCGAACACCTCCCTAAGCCTCTCAGCGATCTCATTCATAGCCCTACACTCCTCGCCTTCACCCTCGCAGCGGAAGTACTCCACCAGCCCCCTAGCTATGGCCATCCTGACGGCGTCGGCCTGCCCCATGACTCCACCGCCCTGTACGTTGACGTCTATGTCGACTAGGCTCCTCACCTTCTCCCCCGCTAGGAGGAGGGGCTCCATCATCTTTATGCGGGCCATCTCGATGGGGTACAACTCTATGGGGATCCTGTTCACCCTAACCCTACCCTTACCGGGCCTTATAACGGCCCTCGCTATGGCCCTCTTCCTCTTACCCGTAGCTATCACTATTCTCGCGCTCAAACCTCCACCTCACCCCTCCAGCCCAGCTCCCTCGCTATCCTACCGAGGGTAACATAGCCTCTCGAGAGCCTCGAGGCGTCAGCCTCCTTGAAGCGCAGTAGCTCCCGGGACTGGAACTCCCTTGGAACGCCAATATACGCCTTGAGCCTCTTAAGGGCCTCCCTCCCCCTCCTATTATGCTTGGGCAGCATGCCCCGCACGGCGGCCTTGAAGAGGCGTATGGGGCTCCTAGGCCTCTTGGGCCTGAGCCTGTGGCTGTAATGGCTCTTAACCCCTAGAATGGTCCTCTTGTAGGACTGTATCACCATGACGGGATCCCCGCTCACTACCACGTCCTGCACATTCACCACAACAACCCTCTTGCCCTCGAGTAGCTTCTTAGCCACTATGCTCGCAAGCCTACCCAGTATGTGTCCCCTACCATCAATGACTAGGAGATCACCCTCACTCATGCGCTTCACACCCCCTAGATTAGGATCCTCACGCCACGGGCGGTCTTGTTCTCCTCTAAGAGCTGCTTGATCGTTAAGGCCCTCCCACCCGCAGCCCTTATCTTGCGGAGGGCCTCAGCGCTGAAGGCATACGCTGCAACGGTTACGGGTTTCTCGAGGCTCCCCGCCCCTAGTACCTTGCCTGGCACCACCACTACCTCGCCCTCCCTGGCGTACCTGTTTATCTTTGATAGGTTGACCTCGACCCTCCTCCTGGTGGGTCTGAGCAGGAGCTCGGCCACGTATCTCCAGGCGGGGGCGTTGTAGGCCCTGCTGGCCTTGCGCAGCTCGTGTGCGAGCCTCCTCAACTCGAAGTTCGTGGGGCCAGTCCTCTTCACTGCCTATCACCGCCCAGCTTGTCCAGCTCCTCCAGCAGCCTCCTGGCGCGCTCCTCTAGCCTTTTAGCAGCCTCTAAAACTATTCGCTCCGGCCTTAGGGCCCCCGTGGATTCAACCTCGAGTATGAGGCGATCCCTATCGTACTCCACCTCGAGAGCCCCCCGGCACGCCTCCTCGGCGCAGTAGAGGAGGCCGCTAGTCCTCCTAAGCTGGGGCATTGCCACGCTACCCTTACCACCCGACTCGAGTAGCTTCCTGACCTCGGGGTAGGCCTCCAGGCACTCTAGGCACTGGGGCGTGGCGGCCTCGGAGTTGTAGTGGATGACCGGCGTGTAGCGTAGAACACTTACGGAGGCCGGGCTCCACTTGCCGTGTTCACTTCCCCTGCCGAGCCTGGCGTAGGCGACTACATGGAGCCTCTGCCCGGGGGCGAGGTAGGTTATCGGTGTCTCCGGGTAGACCGGGGCAACGTCGGGGTCGCTTGAGACGAGCTGTCCAGCCTTGACGTATCTACCCGAGTCAGCGTCCTCGGGCACCTCATCTTCTAGGACAAGCTCGACATAGCAGGATCTATCGGTCTCCTTGGCCCCGCGGCACTCCTCGGGTGGTTTATACTTCTTCAGGGCTTCATCGCTCTTAAGCACGATCAAGCCCAGCCTGTGGGCTATTATCTCGTCGTGGACCCCAGTATTGTTATCGTAGAAGTAGGCGAAGTCAATGGCCATAGTTGGAACGTCTGAGAGCACGAGCCTCCTTATAGCGTTGACCACGGCGACGTGATACCCTCTAACCATGAGGATTATCCTGTTGTCATCGTGATGCAGAACCTCTATACTAGGCTCGGCCAAGACGCTGGCACCTCTCCCGAGAGGAGGGGGCTAGACTCTCCTACCCCTCCTGCCGCCGGGCCTCCTGGTTGTGTCGTGGGGTATCGGCGTTACATCCTCTATTCTGCCTATAATGAAGCCCGCCCTAGCCAGGGCCCTTATCGCCGCCTGAGCCCCCGGGCCGGGGGTCTTGGGGCCGTGGCCGCCGGGCGCCCTAACCTTGATGTGGATGGCAACGATACCCCTCTCCATGGCCTTCTGGGCCGCCCTGCTGGCAGCCATCATGGCGGCGTAGGGGCTTGGCTTCTCCCTGTCGGCCTTAACCACCATGCCGCCTGAGACCCTGGCCACGGTCTCGGCGCCCGTTAGATCTGTTATGTGCACTATAGTGTTGTTGAAGCTGCTATAGATGTGGGCTACCCCCCACTTGAGCTCCCTCTGATACATGGCCATCCAGTCTCACCTCCTAGGCGGCCTGCTGCTGGGCCCGCTCCTTAAATGGGCTCCCCGGGGCGTAGTCTATCTTGTCCTCCTCATCCCTCGAGACGAGGTAGCCGGGGCTCGTCACCCTCCTGCCTGCTATGGCTATGTGCCCGTGCACTATGAGCTGCCTTGCCTGATGTATGGTTCTGGCGAGGCCCCTCTTCCACACTATAGTCTGGAGCCTCCTCTCGAGTATGTGCTCGGCCGTGAGGCCCAGGACATCGTCGAGCGTAGCGTTCTCAGCTACTAGCCCCATCTTATACAGCCTGCTCAGAAGAGCCCTCTCCCTCTCCCTCCTGACGTCCTCGGGCAGGCCTAGGAGCCCCCTAGCCATGTGCCTGAACTTCCTGGCGAGTGTTGCCGCCCTCCATAGCTCCCTCTTGTTCTTGAGGCCGTACCTCCCCATCAACTCCAGCTCTTGGAGCAGCCTCTCCTTTATCCAGGGGTGCTTGGGGCCCTCCCACTTCTTCCTAGGCTTCCTAGGATCCCCCATGCGGCGTCACCTCTTCTTCCTAACGCCAACAGTCATGCCGAGTCTCCCGGTGGTCCTAGTCCTCTGCCCCCTAACTTTGAGTCCGAGCTTGTGGCGTATGCCCCTCCAACTCCCTATCCTGATTTCCCTCTCTATGTCCCTCCTAGCTTGGAATATGAGGTCGGCCCCTATGAGGTGGAGGTCCTCCCCGGTCTCGTAGTCCCTCCTCCTATTGTAGAGCCACTTGGGGAGCCCGAGTTTCCTGAGATCCCTAACGGCCTCCTCTATCCTCCTAACCTCCTCGTCGGTCAGCTCACCGATCCTCCTCTCCGGGTCGAGGCCGAGGGCCTTTATCACGGCGTTCGCAGTCTGAAGCCCGATACCCTTAATCTCGGCTAAGCCATACGGTAGCTTGAGTTTACCATCTATATCGGTCCCCGCGATCCTAACTATATACCGGAACTGGGTCTCGCCGGCTTCACTCAAACCCCACCTACACCCCAAGGCCAGGAGCTGGCTCCACGGGCCCTTAAAGTGTTTGATGGAACCGCCGCGGCGGCACCCTCAGCACTGCAGGTGCCTCCTAACCTCCTCGAGGGCCAGGTCGGCGTGCTTCTCAGCGGGCCTCACACCCCTGAGGGTTGCCACGACTCTGCCATCGATTATTATGTAGGTGACCCTCTCAGCGCTGGGCCTCTTACCGCCCCTGAGTATGCCTAGCCTCGAGGCCAGCTCACCCTGTGGGTCGCTGAGGAGCTTGAATCTCAGGCTCAGCTTCTCCGCGAACCTCCTATTCCTCTCGGGGGGATCAGTCGAAACCCCATACACCTCGACGCCGCACCTCTTGAACTCGTCGAGAAGCTCGTTGAACCTGGCCGCCTCCCTAGTGCAGCCCGGCGTCATAGCCCTCGGGTAGAAGTATACCACGAGGCCGCGGGCGTTAACGTTCCTAAGAACGACTTTCTCCCCCGTATGAGCCGTGAACTCCCATGAGAGTAGCAGGCTAGCCGCATCACCCTCCTCAGGGGCCAAGAGCGCCTGCACCCATGGAGCCGTGGGGCTCGGGGGGTTTAACTGGTAGTGTAAGTAGAAGACACCGGGGTGCTTCAGCCTCTTGGCCTCTGCCTCCCAGCGCGGTGGTACCCCTGTGCGTGGGGGAGTAGGTGGTGCCTGGTGGAAGTTCGCTTACTGGCCACTCCTATGGCTCGCAGCCATTGTGGCCCCCCACGCTCTCTTGGGGGGCTCCTGCCGCTTGGAGGGAGTGGGGCTGGAGGCGTCGAGGCTCCTCGGCTTGATCCTCATAGCCTGGGCCACAGCGTTAACCAGTGTTGCGGGGAGGACCCTGAGGCTCTACGGCCACAGCGAGGGAGGAGGCTTCTGGCCTGATAGGCTGGTTAAAGTTGGGGTCTACTCTTGTATGAGGCATCCACAGCATCTAGGACTAGCCTTGGCGGCCGTGGGCCTCGGGCTTCTGCTGGCCTCGCCGGTGGCGATAGCCTCTAGTGGCTGGGCGGTCGCTGGAACCCTGCTCTTCGTGCTACTAGTAGAGGAGCCCGAGTGCTACTTGAGGTTCGGCCGCGAGTACCTGGAGTACTCGATGAGTGTTAAGGCGTTCAGCCTCGACCCCCGATGCCTCCTACGGGGGCTTAGAGCCCTCAAGGGCACCACTCGAGCACGTAGCCCCCCTCGAAGCCCCCGCGCTCAACCCTCTTCCTGAGGCGTGTCTCCTCGAGATCCTTCCAGGTGTGACCGGACACTCTGAGCCACGAGTGGAGGGCTTCTATGAGGTCGGCTGCCTCGCCTATGTCACCGCTCGAGGCGAGCTCTAACGCCTCCTCGACTATCTTATCGAGGAGCAGGCGCTCTAACTTGCGGCCCGACGCCCTCCCGATCCTACACCCCCTAGCCTCGAGGAGCCGCGCCAAGCCGTCCCTGACTAGCTTAGCCATCCCAGCCGCCTCCCCCGGAGGACTCATAGCTGGGTTACCGTTTGCTTGTATAAACTCGAAGCCCCGTTGTCGGCGGCGTGTCAGTGCCTCTAGGGGCCTCAGTCCCACCTATATAACCCCTCGCGGCGGCTCCAGCCTCCGCAAGCGGGGGCGGGGGTACTGGCTTGCCTAAGAGGCCTAGCAGGGTTAGTAGGAGGATCCTGCAACACGAGCTTGTGCCTGAGCATAGGATTCTCACGTTGGAGGAGGCAGCTAGGCTACTCAGAATGCTCGGGGTGAAGCCTTGGCAGCTACCCCAGATCAGCGTTAATGACCCCGTGGCACGCCTTCTCAAGGCGAAGCCCGGGGATATTATTGAGATTAGGCGCCGCTCCCCCACGGCGGGGGAGGCCGTGTATTATAGGATAGTGGTGCCCCAGTAGCCGGGGGGTTGGTAGCGCTTGTCGTCGACTGGTAATCGAGGCGGAGCTGGGAGCCCAGGGGCCTCTACGCTAACGGCCGATGACCTATGGGTAGTTTTCAGCGACTATATACGCCGCCAGGGCCTGGCACGCCAGCACCTGGACTCCTTTAACGCCTTCGTAGAGAAGACCCTGCCCGAGATATTCAAGGAGATATCGGTGATAGAGCCTGCGGGTAGGAAGCTGAGGAAGCAGATAGAGCGGGGCCTCCTCGGCAGGATACCGGACATTAAGGTCGTGATAGAGAACGTCGAGATCGGCGAGCCCCAGGTTAGGGAGGCCGACGGCAAGATAACGAGGCTTACCCCCATGGAGGCTAGGATCAGGAATATCACCTACATGGCACCCATCATAGCCGATATGGCCCTCTACGAGAACGGGGTCCTACGTAGGAGGGAGAAGGTTAAGATAGGCGATATACCCGTAATGGTGAAGTCGAAGATAGACCCCCTATCCCGTATGAGCCCCGAGGAGCTAATGGCGCTGGGGGAGGATCCCTACGATCCAGGGGGCTACTTCATAATAAATGGTAACGAGAAGGTTATAGTGGCCCAGGAGGATCTGGCGGTTAATAGGATAATAACTACCAGGGCGAAGGCGGGTACCGCGAAGATAACGCATACCGCTAAAATAGTGTCGTCCTACATGGGCGAGAGGAGGCAGGTCATAGTCGATAGGATGAGTGATGGGAGCCTTGAGGTGAGTGTTTCGAGGCTCAACGCCAGGATCCCCTTCTACGTGTTCATGCTGGCGCTGGGCTTGGAGAAGGACATAGAGATAGTGACTGCCGTCTCGACGGATCCCGATGTGCAGAGAGAGCTGATGCCCTCCATAGAGAAGGTAGCCTCGGTAGTCAGAACCAGGGAGGAGGCCCTCGAGTATCTGGGCAACAGGATAGCGAGCCCCGGCCAGCCGAGGGAGATTAGAATCGAGAGGGCCCTAGAGTTCATAGACAACAACTTCCTACCCCACCTAGGCAAGAGACCCGAGGATAGGAAGAAGAAGGCCTACTTCCTGGCAGAGATGGCTAATAGGGTGCTCCAACTCTACCTGGGCAAGAGGAAGGAGGATGACAAGGACCATCTATCCAATAAGAGGCTGCGCCTGGCCGGCGACCTGATAGCGGAGCTCGTCAGGCAGGCCGCCATAAGCCTGAGGACCGCGATAGCCGAGAAGCTCGAGGAGATGATAGTGAAGGATCAACCCATAAGGTTCCTGAAGTACTTGGTGAAGCAGAACATAATAACGGATAAGCTGAGGGGGGCGATAGCCACTGGGAACTGGGGCGGTGACAGGACTGGGATAAGCCAGCAGCTCGACCGCACGAACTGGATCAGCCTCCTGAGCCACTTGAGGAGGGTGGTCTCACCCCTGAGCAGGGGGCAGGCCCACTTCGAGGCTAGGGATCTCCATGGCACCCACTGGGGCAGGCTCTGCCCCTTCGAGACCCCCGAGGGGGTGAACTGTGGCCTCGTCAAGAATCTGGCGCTCTACGCTTACATAAGCGTTGGGGTACCCGAGGAGGAGGTCGAGGAGATCCTCTATAAGGAGCTTGGCGTTAGGAAGCTAGACGACCTAATAGCAGAGGTGGTGGAGAAGGGCGAGATCCCGGAGGTAATGGTTAACGGCGCTAAGGTGTTCCTCAACGGGCGCCCCGTAGGCTACCACCCCGACGGTGAGGAGCTGGCCCGCAGGATAAGGGAGCTCCGGAGGAGCGGCAAGCTTCACTACGAGGTGAGTGTCGCCCACATAATGGATGAGTACATAAATGAAGTCTACATAAACACCGATGGAGGCAGGCTCATGAGGCCCGTGATAGTGGTGGAGAACGGGGTGCCCAAGCTCACGAAGGAGCACGTCGAGAAGATTAAGAGGGGGGAGCTGAGCTTCTGGGATCTAGTGCGCCAGGGTGTCATAGAGTTCCTCGACCCGGACGAGGAGGAGAACGCCTACATAGCGGAGTTCCCCGATGAGGTGACCCCGGAGCACACCCACCTCGAGCTGTGGAACCCAGCTATACTCGGGGTCGCAGCGAGCACGATACCGTATCTAGAGCACAACCAGAGCCCGAGGAACACGTATCAGAGCGCCATGGCAAAGCAGGCCCTCGGCCTATACGCGCTCAACTACCACTACCGGATGGATAGTCACTCCTACCTGCTCCACTACCCCCAGAAGCCCATAGTCCAGACGAGGGCTCTGGAGCTTATGGGCTATAACGCGAGGCCCTCGGGGCAGAACCTCGTGGTAGCGATTATGGCGTTCAGCGGTTATAACATAGAGGACGCCCTGATATTTAATAAGTACTCGATAGACATGGGCGTGGGGAGGGCGACCTTCTTCAGGGTCTACAGCGCCCAGGAGAACGCCTACCCCGGGGGTTTGACTGATAAGATACTAGTGCCCAGCCCCTCGCTTGAGGATCACAAGGGCGACGAGTACTATCAGAAGCTAGCCCCCGACGGCATAGTAGACCCCGAGGTCGAGGTTAATAGTGGTGATGTGCTAATCGGAAGGCAGAGCCCGCCGCGCTTCATGAGCGAGGAGAGGGTGATAACAGGCACGCTGCTTCGTAGGAGGGATACGAGCGTCCAGCTGAGGCATGGAGAGAAGGGTGTCGTCGACGCGGTCATAATAACCCAGACGGTGGAGAAGCACAAACTCGTCAAGGTGAGGGTGCGCGACCTAAGGATACCCGAGATAGGCGACAAGTTCGCCAGCAGGCACGGCCAGAAGGGTGTCATAGGCATGATATTCCAGCGCTACGACCTCCCCTACACCGAGGAGGGCATAGTGCCCGACGTAATACTCAACCCACACGCCATACCATCCAGGATGACTGTAGGCCAGCTGATCGAGACTATAGCCGGGAAGCTGGGCGCCCTCGAGGCAAGGTTCATTGATGGGACTCCCTTCTACAAGGAGTCGATAGACGCCATAAAGATCAGGCTCCTCAAGCACGGCTACCACCCTCATGCGAGGGAGGTGATGTACGATGGCAGGACCGGTGAGATGATAGAGAAGCCCGTCACCATAGGCATAGTGTTCTACCAGAGGCTCTACCACATGGTCGCCGATAAGATCCACGCGCGCGCCACGGGCAAGGTACAGCTGCTCACCCGCCAGCCTACGGAGGGCCGCGCTAGGAGGGGAGGCCTCAGGTTCGGTGAGATGGAGCGGGACGCCCTTATAGGACACGGCGCGGCCATGCTCGTAAGGGATAGGCTGTTGG
>JALSQM010000065.1 GCA_026985385.1 Acidilobaceae archaeon
GGGCCTCCTAGCTAGGGCCTTGGAGGAGGTGGGTGCCCGTGGCAGAGTGGAGGGGGCGTGACGTCATAAGTATCCTAGACTTCACTAGAGACGACCTGGAAACACTCTTCGAGGAAGCGGATAGGATGAAGAGGGCTCTCCGGGAGGGCAGGGTTAGGAGGGTTCTCGAGGGCAAGATAGTTGCTCTGGCCTTCTTCGAGCCCTCGACGAGGACGAGGTTAAGCTTTGAGACCGCTGCTAAGAGGCTCGGGGCAGAGACCATAGGCTTCACCTCGGAGGAGGCGATCAGTGTGGCGAAGGGGGAGAACCTGGCCGACACGATACGCATGCTGGACGGCTACGCTGACGCCATAGTCCTAAGGCATAGGTTCGAGGGAGCAGCACTCTTCGCTGCCGAGATAGCGGAGCACCCAGTCATAAATGGGGGAGATGGAAGGCAGCACCATCCAACTCAGGCGATGCTTGACCTCTACACGATAAGGGAGGCCCATGGAGGCGTGGACGGGCTCACCATAGGGGTTCTAGGGGATCTGCGCTACGGCAGGGCGGCCACCAGCTTCATCTTGGCGCTCACACTCTACAAGCCGCGGAGGGTCTACCTGATATCTCCCCCCGCCCTCGAGCCCCGCCGCGAGGTTCTCATGGACGTAGAGGAGAGGGGCTTACCCGCTGCAAAGGCCAGCCTCGAGGATGTCATAGAGGAGCTTGATGTACTCTACGTCACTAGGATACAGAAGGAGAGGTTCCCCGACCCCGAGGAGTATGAGAGGGTTAGAGGGGCCTACAGAGTGACTCCTTCAACACTCAGGGGGGCTAAGAGGAGCCTCATAATACTCCACCCCCTACCCCGCGTTGACGAGATAGACCCTAGAGTTGACTCGACCCCCCACGCCTGGTACTTCAGGCAGGCTAGGAACGGGGTGCCCATCAGGATGGCGCTCTTATCACTCGTGCTGGGGGCTTGATATCATGTCGGGGAGGGTCGGCGATGAGGGCCTTGTTGTGAGGAAGATAAGGGAGGGAACTGTGATAGACCACATACCCGTAGGCAGGGCTCTGAGCGTGCTCAGGATACTAGGCGTTAGCCTGCATGGAAGGCACAGGATAGCGGTACTCATAAACGTTGAGAGCAGGAAGATCGGGAGGAAGGACATAGTCAAAATCGAGGGCCTAGAGCCCCGGTTAGAGGATCTAGACAAGATAGCCCTCGTCGCCCCCACAGCGACGGTCAACATCGTGAAGGATTACAGGGTTATAGCTAAGAGGAAGGTGGAGCCGCCTAGGGAGGTGGTGGGCATACTTAGGTGTGTGAACCCAACCTGCATAACAAGGCAAGAGAGGGAGCCGGTGACTCCCAGGTTCGTGAGGGTGAGCGTCAAGCCGCTCATGTATAGGTGCGTCTACTGCGGCAGCATTCTGACGGAGAAGGATATCGTGGAGCAGCTCGCGGGCCAAGCGCTCGACTAGCGCGTCTATGCACTGCCTTCCCCGCGTTTAAGCTCCTTTAGGGCCTCAAGCGCTATGAGCCAGGGAGCCAGCGGGCCCCTATGTATTATGGAGCTTAGCACCTCCACGGCGTTTGCCCCCGCTTTGAGGAGTGCCGCCGCCTTGGCTCCATTGGTCACCCCACCCACGCCTATGAGTACGAAGCCCTTTGGAGCCCACTCGCGTAGAGTCTTGATCGCCCATAGCGTGTCCTCGAAGAGGGCGGGCCCGCCGAGGCCTGCCTCAAAGCCCCTATACCTTATCCTCCTCGTGTTAGTGGCGACTATGCCCGCGAAGCCGCAGGCTCTCGCTAGGTCTAGGTACTCCTCTAGTCTTTTAGCATCCCTCGTTGGGGGTATCTTGAGTAGCAGCGGGGGGATCCTCGGCTTGAGGTGATCGCATATCGCCGCCGCCACAGAGGGATCCTCGAAGTACCTGTGCTCTACCACGTTGGGGCAGCTTATATTAACTTCGACCCAGTCCGCTACATCGGCTATGCTACGGTAGACCTCACCGTAGCCCTCAGCCGTGAAGGCGGCTATGCTGACAGCGATGGGTATGGGTGGCCTGCCCTCCTTGAGCCTCCTAACAACGGGGCGCGGGCCCGGGCTGGGTAGCCCCAGCCGGTTGATGGTTCCACCGTCGGGTAGCCTGACCAGGATCTTAGGTTTAACCCCCTCGTGGGGGTGCGGCAGCACGCTTCCGATAACGTGGAACCCAGCCCCCATGGCCCAGGCTATCCACGCTAGCCTGCCGTCCTTATCGAAGCCCGCGGCCACGCCTACGGGGCTCTCGAGCCTGCGTCCAAATAGCTCGACGCGGGGCCCGGCGGGAGGGGGCCTCCCGGAGGCCTTAGCGATGGCGTCGAGGAGCCACGGTGGAGCACTATGGAGGATCCTCCACGCTACTAGGGGCGGTAGAAGCCTCAGGGCCCTCCAACCCAGGGTTAGGATTCCCCCCTCCACTAGCGCCCTAGGGGGATACCCTCGCTGGAGCCCATAAAACCATGTGGCTTCGACCCCTCCGCCCGGGAGCCCCGGTTTGAGGTGGTGGCTCTGCGGTATACTGAGCGACTACCGCGGCGTCATAGGCGAGGGCTGCCTCGAGCTGGACGCCTCTAGGGGCGTCATATCACGCATCTCGAAGGAGCCCCCTAGCGGGGCGCTCGTGGAGGATTATAGGGGTAAAGGCTTCGTGGTGGCCCCTGGATTCATCGACCTGCACGTACACTTGCGGGGGCTCAACCTCTCCTATAAGGAGGACGAGGTGACGGGGTGCCGGGCTGCTGCGGCCGGCGGTGTGACCCTCGTGGTAGACATGCCCAACACGTCACCCCCACTCACCACACCCGAGGCCCTAGACGCTAAGCTGGCCGCCCTCGGTGAGGGCTGTATAGTGGATCACGGCGTCTACGCGGGGATCCCCGGGGAGCCCCAGCTTTTAGGGGAGCTGGCTTCAAGGCCTATAGCTGGCTTCAAGGTTTACCCCAGCGACCTAAGGAGCCCCGCCCTCCGGGAGGCCCTGAAGCTTAGGAGGCTCGTTATCCTACACCCCGAGACCCCCGAGGCCTCAAGGGGGGATCTAGCCAGCTTCGAGCCCGCATCCAGAGCGGTGCATAGGGGGTGCTGGTGGGAGGCTCTGGCGGTGCTCGAACTTGCATCAATAGCGCCTCGCTGGGCCTCGGTTCACGTCACCCATGCCTCCTGCCCTTCAACAATTGAGGCCGCTAGAGGGCTAGGCTACACAGTCGATGTGACGCCTCATCACCTATTCTACGAGGCGCTCCCCGGCCTGGATCCCTGCCTCTACAGGGTGAACCCGCCCCTTAGGGGGCACGCTGAGAGGGTGGGGCTCCTCAAGCTCCTCCTGGAGGGTAGGGTCGACGCCGTGGCCAGCGACCACGCACCACACACGCCCCGCGAGAAGGCGCTGCCACCCACCTGCCCAGCGGGGTTCCCGTGGCTAGAGGCGTGGCCTTGGATGCTCTTCAGGCTCGTGAGGGCCGGGGCACTCTCTCTTGGGGAGTTCCACTGGCTGGTGAGTAGAGGCCCCGCTCTAGTGCTAGGGCTGAGGAACTACGGCGAGTTGAGCGTCGGCGCGCGGGCCAACGTAGTCGTCTACGACCCCAAGACCCCCGGCAGGTTCCCGGGCCCTAGGCACAGCAAGGCAAGGCTCTACCCCGCCTTCATGGCTGAGACCGCTGGTCAACCTATCGAGGTAGTGGTTGGAGGTAACAAGGTTTACTTTGAGGGCGAACTAGCCGAGGCGCCTCAGGGGGCCGTGAACCCGTTCAAGAGGCGTAGCAGGGGGCCGAGGCCTCCATCCAAAAATTGATCGAGAAGCGAAAAGCCCTCCCGGTAGGCGGGGGCCCTGTTTCGCGGCTCGCGGGGGATGGGGACGGCGGGCTCCTACACGGGGAGGGCCTAAACTGCCCCGCCGGGCCGTGTAGGGTAGGATGCTAGTCCACGTGTTCTATTAGCTCTATTAGTACGCCGTGGGCGCTCTTCGGGTGTATGAATATGTAGCGGATTCTCTCCCCCGTGTAAGGGTGTATTATCTCCACGGGCTCCTCTGGCACGAGTCGGATGCCGCGCGACTTAAGGTGCTTGATCAGAGCGTCTAGCCCCTCGACCCTGAAGGCTATATGGTTAAGCCCCTCCCCCCTCTTCTCTAGGAAGCTGGCTACTACGCTGTCGGGGCTTGTCGGCTCCATTAGTTGGAGCTGCGTCTCACCCAGCTGCTCCATCCTTATACGTATCTTCTCGTTATCGAGCCTCCAGCCCCCCTGGAACTTGAATCCGAACATCTCCGAGAAGTCCTTGGCGGCGGCGTCGACGTCCTTGACGGCTATGACCACCTCCTCGACGCCGATAATTCTAAAGCCGCCCCCCACAGCCTGACCACCGGGGTATCCCATCCGCTGGAGGGTGTTGTGTGCTCGATTACGCCTAGTATTGACGTGGGGTGGAGGCTTTGATAGTCGGCGTGATGAGGCACGCACGCGCGGAGCCCAAGTCCCCCGGGCTACCTGATAGCGAGAGGAGGCTGACAGAGGAGGGGAGGAGGCAGGCGGAGTCGATAGCGAGGCTCCTGCCCTGGAGGCCATCCAGGATAGTGTCAAGCCCCTATAGGAGGGCCCTCGAGACAGCGGAGGTCATTGCGAGGGAGACGGGGGCTCCCCTAGAGGTGAGCGAGCTACTCGCCCCGGATAGCTTCAACCTGGAGGCCTTCAAGAAGCTTGCCGCTGACGGGGTGCTCCTCGTCGGCCACGCACCCAGCGTGGAGGAGGTTGTTGGAGGGATCCTAGGCTGCAGGGTCAAGATGAAGACCGCTAGCGTAGCAGTTATGGAGGTGGAAGGCGACGGCTCCGCTACTCTCCTAGCCCTACTCTTACCGCCGGGCTCGAAGCTCTAGGGGGAGCGGTCTTTGGAGTAACCACTCCTCATGCACACTCGGTTGAAACCGGTTCCTAGTCATCCCGCCCTAACCAAAAAGTTGCAGGAGCGCTCTAAAAAGGGTAGCGTGGGGGGTCTAGGCCCTCCTACCAGGCCTGAACTTCTCCAGCAGGGGCTCCCTGGTTCCGCTTAGTATCTCCTTGGCCGCCAGCTCCGCGGCTGTGGGGCCCACACTCAGGCCGTAGTCGTTGAAGCCGTAGATGTGGTAGACCGTGTCGGGGTACTTTGTGCTCCACCCAACGACTGGGTACCCGTCCGCTGTGAAGTCTACGAAGGCGCCCCAGGAGCGTAGTATGTTCACGTAGGCGAATACCGGTAGCAGCCTTACCACGAGCTTGCTGGCCCTGACCAGGAACTCTAAGCTATCCTCAGTGGATAGCTCCGGGTTCTCGAACCCCATGTTATCTATCGTTGCTACGTACTCCTTTCTCACGGTCTGTAGGAAGCGGAATGCCTTGCTGAGCACCCTTATAGTGGGCCTCATGGTGTATTTGAAGGGCTCTGTTACTAGTCCAGCCGCGTACATGGGCTTAACCTCGACTCCGGGTGTGTCGCCGATTAGGGCTGCTATCCTGGGGGATGCAGCGCCCGCCGCTATGACTAGCTTGTCAGCCTTGAACTCCTTGCCGCTAGCTGTGAGCACTCTAACACCTTCGCTGCTGACCTCGGCTTTCACTACCTCCTCGTAAGTATAGGTCTCAGCGCCCTCCATTCTCGCGGCCGCTATCGAAGCCCACGTGTAGGGGTGCGGCATGAACTTGTAGTCGCCTGGTGTGACGAACGCCTTGTAGAAGGCGCTCGGGTTTAGTTCGGGCACGTACTTCTCCTTCACCGACTCGGGATCCAGCTCCTCAACCTCGGCGCCGGCCTCGCGCCATAGGCTGGCGAGCTTCTTCAACTCACCATACTCCTGCTCGTCCAGGGCTATGGCCACGTGGGGGCTGTCATCGTCCATGAACCTCTCAGCGAATGGGATCCCCATCTCGGCCGCCTTCTTCTTGAATGCGAGTATGCGCTCCTTGGTCTCGAGGGCGAGCCTCACGAGTTCAGGCTTCCTCTGCTGAACGGTCACGCTACCCGTTGAGCGGCCGGTGGCGCCGTAGGTGAAGTAGCGGGCCTCCAGCAGGGTTACCTTGACGCCACTGGCCGCCAGGCTCTCCGCTACGCGTGCACCGACTATGCCCCCTCCAACAACTATCGCCTTCACTGCCCGTCACCCTCCATGCTCGCGAATACCGCGAAGGGAACCGGCTGCAGGGGAGGCCTCCTCTTAGGCACTAGCTTATCGGGGTCCAGCTCTACACCAGCCTTCCGGAGCTCCCCCGAGAGTATCCTCTGCAGGTGCTGTAGGCAACCCCTACCCTGGCAGAAGCCTGTCACCGCACTGCTTATCCTCCTGTAGGTGTCGGCGTCAAAGGATCCCAGGAATTTGACCATGGCGTTGAACGCCTGTACCATCTCCTCCTGTGTGACGTCCATGCACCTACACACTATAGCCGGGTGCTCAAACCTATGCGTCTCCCCGCTCACTCCCTCATCACCTCCACATACTTGGCCTCAAAAGCGCACTCACCGGGCACGAGGACGTTAACAAGCACCGTCCCGAACCTTGGGCTCTTGATAACGGTATAGACCTCCCCGTCGCAGAGGTACCTGTGACCCCTATCGTAGACTCTGACCTTCTCCCCCTTCTTCGGGATCGGCAGTAGCTCGTAGGGTATGGAGACAAGCCATAGCTTCTCGGCGTCGGGCCTCTTACCCTTTAGCCTCTTCTCCCCGAACTTCGGGTATACTATCGTTATAGCGAGGCCCGGACACGCCTGAGCGCATAGAGTGCATCCAGTACACTTCTCCCATATAACCTTCGGCTTATCTATCATCGACTCCATCACGACGGCCCCGGTCGGGCAGACATCGTGGCACGGCGTGCATGGTATGTTCTCGAGGCAGTCGAATATCGGGACTGGGAGGCCCTTCTCCACTATGTCGTCGGGTGGCAGGTTGCCTGCCCTCCTTAGATCCTCTAGGCTGATGTAGCCGGCCGCTAGATCCTTCTGAGTTTCAAGGAGCTCCTCGGGTTTCACCTTCCTAGCCTTCCCGCCCTCAGTCTCGGAGGCCACCATACTCACCCCCCGTCTACTTAGTTATGAGTACCTTCTTAACACCCTCCTTTATCCTGGCGTAGTGGGGGCTCGAGCGGAACTCGTCGAGCCACTTGATGGCTTTGAGCCTCTCCTTCTCGGCTTCATCGCTCTTATAGCCTAGGCTGAAGGCGGCGCTTATACCCGCTATCTTACCCTCCATCATGGCGGTGGAGGCCTCCTCTATCCCCGTGGCATCGCCTGCAACGAAGACTCCATCCAGGGTGGTTTCGAGGTACTCCGTCCTTAGGGGCACGTAGCCTCCCAGCTCCCTCACGAACTTCAGCTTAGCACCCATCAGCTCTAGTAGCTCCACGCTGGGTGTAAGGCCTACCGCCATCCAGACGCCGTCAACCTCCAAGTCCTTCTCGCTGCCGGGTATGGGGCGGAACTTCTCGTCGACCTCGTATATCACTGCTCCCTCGACCCTGCCCTTACCGTATGCCTCCCTTATAGTGTGCCTCATGAGTACCGGTATCCCCATCCTCCTGATCTTGGAGGCGTGTACGAGGTATGCGGCGGTCTTCGGCAGTATGTCTATCACGGCCTTAACCTTTATCCCGGCCTGAGCCGCTTGATAGGCTATTATCACACCAACGTTGCCCGCACCGATTATGAGCACCTCATCCGCCGGGCGTATGCCGAAGACGTTCATCAGGGTCTGGGCTGCGCCCGCCCCCATGACGCCCGGTAGGTCGTTGCCCGGGAATACGAGGCTCCTCTCCATGGCGCCCGTCGCTATGACGTACCTCTTACCCTTGAGCCTCAGAACCCGGTATTCGGCGAGCCTGAGGGACTGGAAGGCCACCATTACACCCTCGCGCCTATAGTAGCCTATCACCTGGGCTGCAGGGTATATGTCGATGTTCTCGTAGTCCTTTATCTCGTCGACAAGCATCTTAGCTATATCAACACCGCGGGTGCCAGCGTAGCTGTCCTTCGTCCCGAAGAACTTGTGCGTCTGCTTTATGAGCTGGCCTCCGAGGAAGGGGTTCTGATCCAGCACCGCCACCTTCGCGCCAAGCTTTGCAGCCTCCATCGCTGCGCTTAGACCGGCGGGTCCAGCGCCGACGACAACGATGTCGTAGTCCTTGTTGACGTACTCTATCTTCATCTTCTTCGTAGGCGTGGGTAGCGTGGCCTCGTGAGTGTCCTCCCTCTCGACAATCATGCCATCCTCAACAAGAGTTATACAAGTCCTCACGTGTGGCACTCCGTTAACCCTCATCATACACTGGCTGCACTTACCTATCATACAGAAGGGTCCTCGAGGCCTCTTCAGTCTCCCGCTATAGTTGAAGTGGAGTATGCCAGCAGCATATAAGGCGGCGGCGATGGTCTCATTCTCATATGCAGGTATCTCGCGGCCCTCGAAGATTATCCTTACCCTCCGCCCCCTGTCGAATTTTAGTATCGGGTGCTCATAGATCCTTCTATCAACTAGGCCGCTTATGGGGCTCACTCCCGCTATCCCAGATCCCCCCAGGGACCGCTTTGCATTTACGGTATCGCACCCCCAAAAAGGGGTCTATGACATCCTATAAGCGCGGGGAGGTATATCACTGGATTTATATCCCCCCGGTTCTGGGGCCCAACCCGATTCGATGGAACCCCACCCTTCAGGATAAGAGGGAGTGAACGCTTATCGCTCGTCGCTGGGCTCTGAGTGCGTGGTGATTGGCTTGGGTATAATTGAGGAGCTCCGCAGAGAGATAGAGGATCTGAATGCTGAGATACTGAACGCGCCATCGGTGAGGGCTCCGAGTATGGGTGTGCTAAGGAGATTCACTGTAAACCAGCTCTACATAGTTCCACACGACCTTAAGGCCCTATCTCTGGCCATGACTAAGGCCTCCTCGCCTGACGAGTACCTCTTTGTTAAGATGCTCATTGATGGTGACTACGAGGCTCTGGGGGCTCTACGCGAGCTCGCAGAGGAGATAGGCGTGTCATTCTCATACGACCAAGTCTCCCCCAGGGCTGTGGGCTACACGCATTTCCTCCAGTGGCTGGCGCTACACGGTAACATGGGGGACTTAGCTGTTGCAATGACCGTAAACCTCCCCGTCTGGGGGGAGAACTGTAGGAGACTGGGTGAATGGGCCCGCAGCACCGGCATTAAGTCTCTAAGGTTCTTCGAACTCTTCAGCGGCCCCTGGGACGAGCTGGAGGCGCTCGCCGATAAGATAGCTGGAAGGTATGCTGACATGAGCCGCTACAAGTTCATAGCCCGAGCGATACAGTACTACGAGCGAGAGTTCTGGCTCGCAATAGCCCAATAAGGCACCCCATTAGGCCTCGAATAGAAAACCTCCGGAGACCCCATTTTATACTGGGGGGGTAAAATGAGCTGGATCCTAAGCGAGCCGCCGGAGAGAATCGCAGTCAGGAGGATATGGGAAACACTTAGCGCCATAATCAACAGGGACTTCGCCGGCGATGAAAAGCTCGCAGACTACGTTAAGAGAAGGCTGGAGGGGGCAGCGGACATACTTAGAAGGGGGCTCATACTAGAGATAAGACCGATAGCTAAGGATGCATGGCTAGCCGCGGTCCTCTCATCGAAGGCATCTAAGCCCGGGCCCAGGAGGGCGTTAATGAAAACACTGAACGGCCACGTCGTCGAGGTAATCAGAGGCCCCAGCCCCGAGGAACTTGTTCACTACGTGGAGATTTCACCCTATACAGTGAAATGCACCTGCGAAGACTCCATACTAACCTCCAGCATAGCCGCTAGAAGCCTCGGCTCCGCGCCGAGGAGGATCCTCTGCAAGCACGTACTAGCAGTACTAGCCAAGCTAGTGGAGGAGGGAGCAGTCGATCTGGAGAGTAGCCTCTGGAGGGAAGCACTTCGCGAAGCCCTACTAGTAGCAAGGGCGAGGCTTCGGGGCATTATATAATTCTCCTTTTAAGGCCTTAGTTCGGTCCCAAAAGAGTATTATAAATCTAATTTATATTATTAAATAATTAAACATCTTATAGGGGTTGCTAGAAGCCTATCTCTATCTATGCAGCGGCCTCGAAACTAAAATATAATTAAAGTTTATTTTCAACATAAAACATTAGGGATGCATAAAGCATACGCAGTATTTGTGAGGCTGAGATTCTAGTTTAAAGGCTATAATACATAGTGTGTACTCGTAGGTGTAGTAATTTGCATGTGACCTATGCGAGCGCGACTTAATAAAAGGTTAGTTGGGCTGTGCGGCTTGAACTTAAAAACACGGTTAGCGGTAGCTAACGTCTCTCGAAAGCTAGCTTTTTAAGTGTACTCCTCAGGGAATCCGTATCAAAGAGTAATGCTCTTTTAAGGATGACTACAGACCCGGTCTCCCCCACCCTCGCTGGGGCGTACTCTAAAAGTACTGCTGCCCCTCTTGCCAAGCCAGCATGTGCGAGTAGGTGTCTTTCTTTAATCTGTCCTGGCATATATCCGTACTTCTTCTCATCAGCTTTTTCCTCTTTAATAATCTCCTCTTCGAGGATAGCAAGTGACTGATGCGTAAGCCAGTTGAAAAGACTCCTAATATAATTTCTTATGTCGCATTCATCCTGATCTCTAGCGCTATAAACAAGCACGCCGTGGACATTGGTGTTATCAACTTTGAAGTTTGAGGAGTAACTCTCAAGGTTAATACAGCCCTTCTCGAGTTCTCTCTTAACACCTTCGCGGAGAACTATTGAGAGGGCGAATAGAAGTAGCAGCAGGGCCTCAGGCGTATGTAGCATTGATAATATTATATCATTATCTTCTGTTGCCTTGACATTAATATTAACTAGGTTTTTGTTTTTCTGTGGGTTAATTTCTAACTGGAGGCTATTCCATAATCTAGAAAGCCTTGAAAGAACTTTTAGGGGGTCATTTAGGTCGGCATCCTTTAGCTCTGCTGCGAATCGTTCCGCAAAGTATATGGACCATAGAGCAAGGCCGAGGCTTGTAGATGCGAGCCATAGCTCGTAGTGTTCTGCAGCATTTTGTAAATTGCTTATATTTACATTTTCTTTTATAATTGTTTTAAGAATCGATTTAATATTATTCTCTAAGTTGCTGGCATTCAAACCGGCCTTCAAGATCTCTTCAAGAATACTAGCCACTGTAGCTTGTGTATAGCCTTGGGGGAGCTTGGAGGCCTCAAGGCCTATATGGGAGACCAGATGAATCTTATACGCCTCAGAGGATGCGATGTCGAGGCCTCCTTTAACTGGGTCAGAGTTATATAGCTTGAACTCGACGCGGATGCCGCTTTCCCCAAAACGGCTGTCGAGAAGAGAGCCAACCCATCTCGAGAGGCTGTTGTATGCTTGTAAAAGTGATGCCGACGAATAGTTCACTCCATGCGAGAGATCTATAGCTACTAGTAAGCTACTATAGCCGTCGCCTATGCCGGATCCACTAGGTCGATAGTTCGACCTCTCAATAGAGTAGAGTTTATCTAGTATGTGATAAGCCATATTGACTATGAGTAGCGCTGTTAAGCGATCAGCAGCATTGCTAAACCTATACGTTACTATTCGAGTTTTGTTATCGCATACGTATGTTAGCGCCATAGGTAGTGGTACAACGCTAATCTTAACATGCGTATTTTTAATCTCGGCCTCGGCTTCATAGTTGGATTCACGCTTGGCTATGTCTCTAAGTAGCTTCTCGAAGGTGTTAAGAATACTTCTTTGCCTATTAAGGCACTCACGTTTATTATCATCTATACCTTTCATCTTTTCCTCAATTGCATCAACGGACTCTTTAAGCTTATGGGCAAATGCATCAGCAAAAGCCTTTCCAAAATCTGCAAGCCTTATAAGAGAGTATTCAGTAGTGGTATCACCACATAGTTTTTC
>JALSQM010000066.1 GCA_026985385.1 Acidilobaceae archaeon
CGGCGCTCTCCTTTAGCTTGATGAGCCTCCCCCTCCTCAGGTAGCCGTCGACTGTGACTAGCACCTTAGCCTCAGACTGGGCGAGCCTCTCAGCCACAGCCGGGGGGGCGAACCCCGAGAAGATGGGGCTGGCAATAGCGCCTATCCTAATTGCTGCGAGCATCGCCGCTATGGACTCTGGCAGCATGGGGGCGTATATGGCTACCACGTCACCCTCCCCAACCCCCACCTCCGCTAGGTATGCTGAGAACCTAGCGACCATGTCAAGCAGCTCCCTATACGTGACCCTCCTCTCCGAGCCGTCCTCTCCAACCCACGTGAATGCCTCCCTATCGCCTAGCCCCATCCTCACGGGTCTATCAACGACGTTATACGCGGCATTCAGGAGGCCGCCGCGGTACCACTTAGCCCACTCGGGCCCCCTGCTGAGATCCACGACCTCCCGGGGCTCTCTGAACCACTCAACACCCAGCCACCCCGGTAGGTTGCCCCAGAACCACTTGATGTCCTCGGTACTCCTCCTCACCAGGTCCCCGTAGGATTCCACCCCAATATCATCCATGAACCTCTTAACGTTAGAGGAATCCACGACCTCCCGAGGAGGGTGCCAGATGTAGCCCACCTTCCACACACCGGGAGTGTAAGGGGCTCGAGGAGGTTATCAAGCGTCTAATGTGGTGCAACACATGCTTTAGCGTGGGATTTACAGGGTTAGGTCAGATTAAAATAAAATCGAGCGTATACCTTTCATCCAGTGCAAATCTGCTCCTCTGAGGCAAACTTAAAGCCGGGGAGGCACTATTATTAAGGGCGGCTGTGACGGGAGCCTGCGACGAGCTAACCCCCATGGAGGGGGGATGAGTTGGAAGAGCCGACGGAGCCGCCCGCCTGCCAGGTGAGGATACGGGGAGGGGCTGCAATCGCCGAGAAGTTGAGTACCATGGCTAGGAGGGCCGTGTACGAGTATAACCTGGCTATAAAGGGTACGGGCTATTACCTGAAGCCCGTCCACTACGTGTATAAGAGGGCTGGCGGCAGAACTAGGGTCTACGAGTACTATGGTAGGTACTGGTGGAGGCTCGATAGGGGTAGTGGTAGGGTTAGGTGGAGGTACGTAGGCAAGACCAAGCCCCCCGGACTCCCGGATCCCCCGTCCACGGGCTTGGAGGGTCTCAGGATCATACGGGACGGGGATGATATAATAGTTGACTGCTGGGTCATCGAGAGGTTTAAGGAGTTATTCAGAGGAGCCGTCATCGAGAGGCTATAGGAGCCGCCTAGCCCTCCCCGGCCCGCCTCACCCCCTTCTTTTTAAGCGTTCCGCGTCCACGTTTGCTACCTACCCCCTCTACCCGGCCCCCCACGCTCGGCCCTCAGCTTTCTTATCCTCTCGGCGGCCTCTATCACGGTTAGCCACCTGATGACCTCCTCGGCTTCACCCGCCTCCACGGCCTCCTGAACCTTCAGCGCGGCCCTGTACTCGGCGGCCTTGACCGCCTCCTCTATGTGGACCTCTCTCTCCTCCTCCTCGCTTGACACTATCACTACCCTACCGTGGATGGGGCAGACTACCTCCCCGCTCTTCAGCCTGAAGAGTGGGAGCCCGCAGATGGGGCAGGTCTCCGCCAGCATCACGGCGCCCTGGCGGAGGAGCTGCATCATCCTCTTCATGGCCTCGGGGCTGACCCCCCCGCCCGCTTGGCCGCTCAAGTTCCGGTCACCCCGGGTGATAGGGGGTGGAGGGTTAATAGGGGCCGGGAACAGTTCCTTCCCTGGTAGCTTATTATACTTCGCCTCCAGGCCTTAACCCATAGGCTGCGGGGTGAGGGTCCGGTGGCCGTGAAGGCTCCGATGGATAACGAGGCCAAGATAAGGCTTGCCATGAGCATACTCGCGGGCATAGTCAACGACACGGGGGTCCCCAGGAACATTAGGAGGGCGGCCGCTGAGGCGCTGACCCACCTCAGGGATACGAAGCTCAGCCCCGGGGTTAGGGCTGCGAATGCCATCAGCGCTCTGGAGGAGGTCAGCCAGGACCCGAACATGCCCATACACGCTAGGACCAGGATCTGGAACGTGATATCGATACTCGAGACCGTGAGGGACTAGCCGTGGGGATGTGTCGCTGTGGCCCTCTACTCCGTGAGGGTTAGGGGGATCTATGCTACAGCGCTGGCCGTACTCTACAGTAAGGCGGGCTTCCTCATAAGTGACGCTAGCGACGTCATAAGGGAGAGGCTGGCGAGGCACAACGTGGCGACACTAGATGCCCCACCCGCCGTCACGGTTAAGAGTGTCGAGGAGGATCCAGACTCACTGCTGATCATAGGCTACCCCTGGGAGGCCGGCGTAGAGGCTGAGAGGATCCTCCTAGACGCTGTCGGCTACGCTGCCGCGAGGAGGGGGAGCCTCGGGCTCTACACTGTAGTAGATGCCGTCAGCCTCGGCTCCTGCAGGCTCAAGCTACCCGGGGGCGTTGAGGGGAGGCTAGACTCGCCCGAGTGCCCCCCGGAGGGTCGGCGTGTGAGGGCCACCGTTGCAAGGGAGTCCCTGGAGCCGGGTTCTGAGCCCCTCCTGAGGCCCGGTGTAAGGGTTGTAGGCGAGTACGTCATGATACACAAGCCCGGCTCCGGCTTCAGCTTCAGCGAGCACATACCCGCCGAGAAGAGGGTTGACCTCGTAGCGGCCACGGCCGGCATAGATATAAACGAGTACCACATACACTTCAGGAGCGCCTCGAGGAACGCCGAGCCAGAGGCCGTTAGGAGCGAGGCTAGGAGGCTCGCAGAGGAGGCCGATAAGCTGCTAGCCGAGGAGCCCTCCCCCGAGCCTAGGATAGTGAGGAGGGGGGAGTACATCAGCGTAGTCTACCTCCCACGACCCGCCAAGGAGGCCCTAGACACCCTAAGGGCGGAGGTCCAGCCGACCATAGCGGGCCACCACACCCTCAAGGCCGGTGGGAGGCAGGAGAGCCTTCTAGTAGACTTCGCCGAGGAGGCCCTCCAGCAGGGGGCCTGCAGCAGGGAGG
>JALSQM010000067.1 GCA_026985385.1 Acidilobaceae archaeon
CATTCGCCGTGAAGCTGCCGAAGTTCCTCCTCTTCCTGACGGGCTCCATACCATTCCTCATACATCCACTCAACGCCTCCGAGGCCTCCGGCCTCATAATGCACGCCATATTCGGGCCCCGCACGGGCCTCGCAGCAGTCCTAGCGTACCTGGGCGCGGCCTCGTTCCTCTGGATATTCATAGGCCCCGCAGTGGCAGCCGCTCTTGAGGGCGGGAGCCCCCTCCACGGCCTCGGAGAGGGCTTCCTGGAGTTCTACGAGAGCTTCCTAATGATACTGGGGAACACCTCCAGCTTCCTGAGGATACTCGGGCTGAGCCTGGCCCACGCGAGCCTCATGGTAGGGTTCACAGAGATGACGATACCGTTCCTCCACGGCGCCGCTTACCTGGCCGGCGCAGTGATCTACATACTAGGGAACCTACTCACCGCCGGCCTCGAGGCGATAATAGTCTTCGCCCACAGCCTCAGGCTCCACTACTACGAGTGGTTCAGCAAGTTCTACCGCGGCACCGGCATACCCTTCACTCCCATAAGGCTCCCCGAGACGGTGAAGATAATCATAGCGAGGCAGTACTAGCAGGAGGAGGCATCCCCCTTCTCTCCTCCCCACAAGACCTTGGGGAGGAGAGGGGTCCAGCGCCTGGGGGGAGAGGGGTTCGCTGTGCCAGTGCTTTAACTGGAGCCCTCTGCCATCCTGTCTATCTCCTCGAGTATCTCCTTTATCTTCTGTGCGACGAGCTCCGCTACAACCCTCCCATCTATCCTGCCCCGCAGTTTAGACATGACCTGACCCATGAGGGGGCCGTGGGCCCTCTCGCGGCGCTCCCTTATGAGGTCTATGTTCCTCCGGGCTATCTCATCCACAATCCTGGCGGCCTCCTCCCTGCTCACCCTGGTTAGGCCGAGCTTCTCCGCGGCCTCGGCGGCCGTCTCCTCGGGGTTGCGTGCGACCTCTATCAGTATATCCTCTATGGCCTCCTTAGCTATCCTACCCTCGGCCAGCATCTCCACTATCTCCTCTAGCCTCTCATCCCTCACGGCCTCCGGATCGGCTCCCTTGGACTTTATTCCTCGGAGTGTGACTGTGAATATGCTAGCGATAAGCTTCGCTGGTACCTTGGGGTGGAACTTCTTTATGAGCCTCTCTATCAGGTCGAGCCTTATATCCTCTATGACCCTCTCGGCTAGGTCCCTGCTCAGGCCATAGACCTTGATTAAGCGCTCCAGCTTGGCCTCGACAGGCTCTGGCTTTATCTCCTCAGCCATTCTATGCATCTCCTCCGTTACGACCAGCGGTGGTATATCGGTCTCAGGGTACATCCTAGCGCTTCCAGGCCTCGGCCTCAGGTACCTAGTGGTTCCATCCTCGTTGGCCGCCCTGGTCTCCTCTGGTACCCCTTTAGTGGCGTAGGCCGCCCTCTCCCTCACGGCCTCGAGGGCCTTCCTAGCGCTCTCCGGGTCGCCCGCTACTATCACGAAGGCGTCGAAGCCCCTCCTAGCCCCCAGGGCGTCGTATACCGACTCGACCTCGTCCCTGCTGATACCGTACTTCGGCAGCTCGTCGCTGTGGAAGAGGCCCCCGACACCGCCCCAGAAGCGGGCGTAGTCCGCCAGCTCCGTCCCGAACCTCCTCCCGGGCATGAGCTCCCTGCCTAGAAGCCCGTGGAAACCGGGGAGTTTGAGGGCGAGCACAACGCCGCCCGAGCCTACGACCCTCTTGAGGATCTTACTCGAGGTACCCTTGAAGAGCTCGGTCACGTCGACGGGGTTCTCGCGCTTCACATCCTCCTCACTGACGCCCCTCCTGGCTAGCTCGTCCCGGATCTCGAGGAGCCTCAGCTGCCTCAGGGCCTCGTACTCCACAACCTTCGGTATGAGGTCGAGCCTCTGGACGCCCTTAACCTCGGTCTTAGCCCCTCCCCTAATGCTTATGTTGAGGTCCTGCCTTATCGTGCCGAGGCCCCTCCTAACCCTCCCAGTGAGCCTTAGGAGCCTCCCTATAGCCAGGGCCACCCTGTAGGCCTCCTCTGGGGAGTGGATGTCGGGCCCCGTGGATATCTCGATGAGGGGGATGCCAAGCCTGTCGAGCCTATACCTCGTCACCCGCCCCTTCTCCCCGAGCTTCCTGGCGGCGTCCTCCTCCACGGCTATGGTCTCAATGCTGTACTCCCTGCCTCCAACCCTTATGGAGCCCCCGAGGGCTACTATCGCAGTCCTCTGGAAGCCGCTAGTGTTGCTGCCGTCGATCACGGTCTTCCTCATGACGTGTACCTCATCGACTATCCAGGAGCCGAGGGCCTTGGCGACCGCCATTGCTATGACTACGGCCTCCTCGTTGATGGGGTGTGGGGGCTCCTCGTCGGCCTCGACGAGGCAGCTGTGGTGGTGTGGGGCCTCGTACTCGTAGACCCTCCCCTTCCTCCACTCGAATAGGGCTGCTATGTCCACCTCGCCCAGCTCGCTGCGTGTCGGCCTGAGCCTCCTCTGGAAGGTGTCGTGCTCCTCCTCGCTCAGCTCGGCTGGGCAGCCGCAGAAGAGCTTGTGCCTAGTGGCGAGTTGCTGGTGTATCTCGAGCCCCACAGTCAGGCCTATGGCCTCGTAGTCCACCCTAGGCTGGCCCATGGTACCACCTCGGGTATAGCCTCAGGCTGTGCCTCTCCGATATCTCGCCAGCCAGGGGCGTCAGCATGAGCCTTCTAACCTCCGCGGGATCCCGGGTCCTGTGGAGCACCCATGAGAGCTTAACGTAGGCTGTCTCGGGCGTCATGTCCTCGCCCGGTATCACGCCGGCCCTGAGCATCCTCCTCCCGGTACTGTAAACGTTGAGGTTCACCCTGCCGAAGAGCGTCTGACTCGTTATAACGACGGCGACACCCTCCTCGACCGCCCTCTGAATCGTGGGGATCAACCTGTTGGCTACGTGGCCGAACCCCGTCCCCTCTATGACTACTCCGTGGTAGCCCCTATCAACGAGGAACTCTATGAGCTCCTCCCCCATGCCGGGGTAGTACTTCACGAGGG
>JALSQM010000068.1 GCA_026985385.1 Acidilobaceae archaeon
AACGGTATTTAAACCCGGCTCTACTATGAGAATCTTCACGTCGGCTCTGATGTGCTCCACTCGATTGTCGCTGCTATCCGTTTTGCCCATGGTTTGCACGTTGAGGGTGAATGGAGGCGCGCGAAGAGGCAAACCCCCGGGGCCCCGGGTTTTAGGCAGCATAGAGTGGGCCCCCCGTGGGAGAGCATAAATACCAGAGGCCCCCACACAAATCACCGGGGGTGGGAGCCCCAGACGGAGAAACACGGGGGAACCATGAAGAACCAAGAACAATTCCCATAACAGGGAATAGCAACCTAGCGCTACTATCGAGGTGGCCACTATGGCCACTAAGACCGTAATTCCCATAACAGGGAATAGCAACCTCCTGTATCCGTGTGACGAGCTCCCGGGCCCTCATCCCCAATTCCCATAACAGGGAATAGCAACCTTGAGTTCCTTGAGGAGTGGTTTAAGTATGTGTTGCTTCCAGTAATTCCCATAACAGGGAATAGCAACGGAGACCTTGAGGCGGCCCCACTCGTTGAACTAGCGAATTCCCATAACAGGGAATAGCAACTCAAGAGCGCCTGTAGCGCCCCCGTACTCCTCAAGAATTCCCATAACAGGGAATAGCAACATGCGGACGTGTACGTGGAGCAGAGCCACGACGGTAGCAAATTCCCATAACAGGGAATAGCAACAGCACGTGGCTGATAGGTACATCCCGGGGTGGGAGGAGAATTCCCATAACAGGGAATAGCAACTGTCCTCTCCCGGGAACGATGCCTCCTTGGCTATCGGGTTAAATTCCCATAACAGGGAATAGCAACCCAGTAGAGGCCCCAGTCTAGGACGACGTTGCCCTGGCAAATTCCCATAACAGGGAATAGCAACGTCTGCTCCGCTTGGGCTCGGCTTGTACTCGTCAAAATTCCCATAACAGGGAATAGCAACATACAAGCCTCGTTTCAACGCTGTCGTCGAGGTTGTCTTCATTCCCATAACAGGGAATAGCAACAATCCCGGTGTTTGAAGCCCGGCTTCCTCATTGACCCCGAGTCATTCCCATAACAGGGAATAGCAACTAAAGACCTCTTAGGCAACCGCCTCTTGGTCTACAACATTCCCATAACAGGGAATAGCAACTGCCTCAGCTTGTGCATCGCTAGCCACAGCGCCTCTAACAAATTCCCATAACAGGGAATAGCAACCTGCCACATGAACTCTACTATCTCGCGTAGAACAGCCAATTCCCATAACAGGGAATAGCAAGTTCTATGATTGATTCGAGCTCTTCTGGTATATGCTTTGCCTCGAGGATAATTCCCATAACAGGGAATAGCAACTGGCGGCCTCGTCCACCACGGGCCCGCGGCCCACGTTGAAATTCCCATAATAGGGAATAACAACCACTAGACACGCTGGAGGATTGAGAGCGCCTTCTCGATGTAAATTCCCGTAATAGGGAATAGCAAGGAACTATTCGAGGGCGGGGCACGGGTGTGTTCTCCAGGACTCGGGAGGGTTGGGGGCTTGGAGGTGTAGGGTCTGGGTCTAAGAGTGGGTTCTACCGGCTCCGCGCCTGGAGCCCCCTGGGTCGGTGATGGGAGGAGATACGCCGTGGAGGGGGTGTGGAGCCGCCGCCGGGATTTGAACCCGGGACCTCCGCCTTACCAGGGCGGCGCTCTGCCGGCTGAGCTACGGCGGCTCCCGGTCTCCAGGGGGCGGGACGCCCAAGGCCCTTATTTAGGTTATCCCACCCAGCCATCCCCCTTATGGTGATTGTTGAAGGTGGGGATGAGTGTACCCGGAACCTGCTCCACTCGAATATCGCTATCCCTTGTTACGCTGCAGCGAGCGTGGCGTTGCTAAGTTGATAATTTTAGGAGAATATCGCACTCCTGCACTAGCCGCTCCGATGCCCGGCTTGCTTGAAGGCCTCCTTCTGTAAAGTTTAACCTAGAGTTCGAGCTTCCCCGTTTTAAACTGGAGAGTTCCGACTGTAAAAGCTCCTATATTACTACCTGCTCGCCCTTTACGGCTAAAGGCGCTCTACTCATGATTGCTCAGGATCTCGGGAGGGAATTTTATGAAAATATTATTAGAAATAGTTAAAGTCGTATTTAAGGACTTCTCTTGTTGTTCCTGCTATTCTTCGGATAAAGGATATTTGAAAGACAAAATATTAAAAAAGTTATTTAAGTTTATAAGTCTAGTGGGCATTGGGAGAGGTCACAGGGGGTATCCCGTGCAATGGGCCTCTCCCAATGTAAGGGACGCTTAGTAGCAGTGAAAATTCCACGTAGAAAGAAGAAGCCTAAAACCATACAAGTCTGTATTTCATCCGAACTAAAATTTCCATGTAATATTCTAGTTAAGTATATTAGTTTATTTTCGAGAATTCCAGAGAATAAGCTTTTAGTACTGCGTAGTTGCTCTAAGGGAGACCTTTCACACTCTTTAGCGAAGACATACACCTACCTAGTCAATAAGCTTTGTGAAGGTATTGAGATTGAGGGAGACCGTATAAGAGTACAAGCTTGGAACTTAGAGGCACTCCTCGAAAATGCGGGTAACTATAGGATAGCTGAGTTCATAGTATATGCACTCGCTATGGAGGGCATTCTAAGTGTGGAGTACTGGGGAGCTATAGGGAAGAAGATCCCCGTGAAACATAGAAAAGCATGGAGAGGAGTATCAGGCGTGCCGCAAAACCCTAGAGAGGCGGCACTCAAACTATTATGGTATTTAATAACGACGAGATCCGAGGCTTTAAGGGAGAAACGAGGACGTGCGTGGAGACCACATATTAAAGTCTGGACCATAAAGATAGACAAACTCTGCAAAACGGGAAAAGTATCCAGAGCCTCGCAGGCATCCTAGATCCCGGAGTGATCTCTAAATCTAAAATTAATCTGTCACAGTGTCCAAGTAGTGAACTCTCTCCCCCGCCCTCACAGGCTCCGCGGCCACCTGATTGTAGTGTTGACGAGGATCCCCGTGGGCGGCTCCACTCCCGGGGGCGGGCTTCCGTCGAGGGCACCGGCATCCCCGGCGGCCTACGCTATAACAAGACCCCCAGCCGGGTCTGGGGCTGTGCGGGGGCGCCCACTAGGCCGCATTCGTGGGTGTTTATCTATGTTAAAAATTTTAATTGCACCCTGTGGGGGGCTCGGCTTGGGTGGGTTGATGGGATCGGGGACGCTGTAGAGTTCGAGGGCCACGTCCGGCTCTCCTGCCTCGACGGCAGACCCGTGGAGGCCAGCCCCTGGAGGTTCCTATGCCCCGGCGGTGGACTGCTAGACGTGGAGGTGGAGCCCGCTAGGCCCCCTAGCTGGGGGCTCTGGGCGTCCAGGCGGCCGGGGGTCTGGAGGTACCGGGAGCTGCTCCCGGCTCCGCGTGGCGTGGAGCCCGTCACCCTCGGTGAGGGTGGGACCCCCCTGGTGCCCCTGGAGAGGGTCTCTGGGGAGGTCGGGGCTAGGGTCTACGGGAAGCTTGAGGGCTCCAACCCCACGGGGAGCTTCAAGGACCGCGGCATGACCGTCGCGGTCACCCTCGCTAGAAGCGCTGGCGCCCGCGTGGTCCTGGTTGCGAGCACCGGTAACACAGCGGCTAGCGCCGCCGCCTACGCGGCCAGGGCAGGCCTCGAGGCCGTCGTGCTGGTGCCACGCGGCGCTGTCGCCCGGGGGAAGCTTGCCCAGGCCCTCCTACACGGGGCGGTGCTAGTCGAGGTAGAGGGATCCTTCGACGACGCGCTAGCAGCCGTGATCGAGGCTGTAGAGTCTGGGTCGGGCCTCTACCCCCTGAACAGCTTCAACCCGTGGAGGCTCGAGGGCCGGAAGACCGCGGCGTTCGAGGTGGCCGAGGCCCTGGGGGGCAGGGCCCCAGACTGGGTGGTGGTGCCAGTCGGGAACGCCGGTAACATCTATGCCATCTGGAAGGGCTTCAAGGAGCTCCGCAGGCACGGCCTCATAGACTCGCTGCCGAGGATGGCCGGGGTACAAGCGGCAGGGGCGGCCCCCCTGGCTAGGGCGTGGGAGCTGGGCCTCGAAGAGCCCGTGCCCGTTGAGAGGCCTGAGACTGTGGCCTCCGCGATAAGGATTGGGAGGCCCGTCAACGCCCCCAAAGCGCTCAGAGCCGTCAGGGAGAGCGGTGGGGTCATGACTATGGTGAGCGACGAGGAGATACTAAGGGCCCAAGCAGACCTCGCGAGGCTCGAGGGCATAGCCGTGGAGCCCGCCTCCGCGGCGGCGCTGGCAGGCCTCAGGAGGCTGGCCCGGGAAGGCGTGGTTGAGAGGGGAGAAACCGTGGTACTCATACTCACAGGCCACGGCCTGAAGGATCCCGACGCCGCGGCCCTACACCCAGCGAGGAGGCTCACAGTAACGGCTGACAAGGCGGTTGATGCAATCCTATCAATAGCAGGGAGCGCCGGCCTCCGGGGGGCTCGGAGTTTCCAACGTAGATGATTCCCGGGTGATCCCCCAGACCCTTAACTGGGGGGTTAAGTGGCGCGCCTATACCTCGACTAGCTCCCTCTCGTCTATGAACCTCCTATACCAGGACTCGAACTGCCTCGGGCTCGCCACGTGGAGCTCCACGGGGGCGTCTACGGACTTATACACCTCAACCATCATACGGTACCCCTCCTCAACCCTCTCCGTCACCACTAGGATGTCTATGTCGCTCGCAGCGGTGAAGTGGCCCCTCACCACTGAGCCGAAGACGTAGACTCGAGCGTGCGGGTCTATGCTTCTAACTATACCCTTCACCTCCCTCGCTATCTCCATGTAGTTCCTAAGCTCCTCTAGGGGGCTGGGATCCCTCGACAAGGGGTTTGAACGCCTCCTCAACGAATCTGAGTATTTCCCTCACCTCCCCCTCCTCATACGTTATGGGTAGGTAGCGTGAGACTATGCATGCCTCCTCCAGCCTAGCGATGTAGTAGAGCTTACCGATATCGCTTACAAGCTCAAGCATCCGCGGGTCATGCTCGCCTAGTTCTCGTATGAGCCTCCTCAGGGAGCGGGTTCGGGGATAGCTCCCCTCCACTACGAGTATCCTGTATTCTAGGATCAACTGGCAGTATTGCTCGAGGCTGAACATTGCTAGATCGTACTCCCCCTCCTCGACCGGCCTCTCGGCCAGGCGTGGGAAGGAGTGAGCCCTCCTCCTGAGCAGCTCGGCCTCCTCGAACGACAAAGACCCGGAGCCCCCCACTGCCGGCTCCGCAGCCGTTAAGGGCGTCGCTCGCGGCGTGCCTCACCCCTTAATACACTCTGCCGCGAGCCGGGGCGCCACGCCTGGCTGCGGATACCTTTGAGGGGCCTCGGGTCCCCCCTGCTACGGGGCGTGGTTACCTCCGTGGCGGGGTTCTCTTGGGCTCTTGGATGATTTCTCGATCTCCCGCGTGTTCCCAAGCTCCCTTAGCCCTAGGGGGTCGTGTAGTACTAGGTGGTTGCTGAGCATCCTCTGTATCACCGGGTCTCTGAGCTCGCTCCTCCTGACTACTACTATGTCTACGGGTAGCCCCCTGGGCTTCAGCTTGTAGGCGGTGTCTTCTACGTATTCTGGGTCCACGCCCTCATCTACTACTAGGAGTATATCGTAGTCCCTCGGCTCCACGGCGTCTATGCCCGCCCTCGCGCGGCCCCCGAAGAGTATCACGGAGGCCCTCCCGCCCAGGTGCCTGGCTAGCTCTTCGATGTAGCGCCTGAAGAGGCTGGGTCTAGCTTCTATGCTCCTAAGCCTCTCCCTTAAGTACCTCCTCCACAAGCTCTCTGATCCTCTCCGCATGCCTCAAGCACCTCTCCCCAGTCCTTCTATTGTAGACGGCCAGGCCGGCCCCGGGGTACCTGGCCCTAGTGTAGTGCTTCTCCAGCGCCTCCGCGATCGTGTAGACGTCCTCGCCCACCTCGTAGCCTAGGCCCTCTAGGGCCTCGAGTAGCTCCGTGAGGCTCTGGGTGAAGGGGTAGCTTCCAACGAGCTTAAGTAGAACAGCCTTGAGGGCTAGCTCCGCGAACTGCTGCGCGTGGAAGCACGCGAGCCAGTACCGCCCCCGCTCCAGGTCATCCCTAGCCTCGTCTAGGAACACCCTAGCCTTCTCCAGCCACTCGCGGTAGTCTACCAACACTGCCGCACCCTAGCCCCAGGGGGCTGCCCCAGCGCGCCTCCACGCCTAACCCAGAAGCTATGGGGGAGGGTAATTAGCCGAGGATCCCCTACCCGCGCCTCCGGGGTGGGGTGCTTGCCCGGAGGTGTAGTGGGGGGCCTCAGCAACTCGCTCCGGCGGGAGGTCGAGGGCCTCTGGGGGAGGCTGATCGAGCACCCCTTCGTCGTCGAGCTATACAGGGGGAGCCTCGGCCTCGACAGGTTCAGGTTCTACGTTATCCAGGACTACAACTTCCTCCTAGCAGGGATCAGGGCCTTCTCCCTCCTAGCCAGCAGGGCCGACCCGGAGACGGCTAGGCTAGCCCTGGAGATAGCCTACGGGGACGCCACCGTGGAGCTTGAGAACTATGAGAGGATCCTGCCCCGCCTGGGCCTCTCGATGGGGGACGTGCTCCGAGCGGAGCCCGCCCCCACAGCCCTGGCCTACACCAGCTTCCTCGTAGCTACATGCGCCACCGGCAGCCCCCTCGAGTGCCTCGTAGCCCACCTCCCATGTTATTGGAGCTACCTAGACATAGCGGAGGCCCATAGGTCCGAGCTGGAGTCTAACCCCGTCGACATCTACAGGCAGTGGGCATCGGCGTACCTCACGGATGAGTATAGGGGCCTAGTCGAGAGGCTCAAAGAGGCCGTCGACAGGCTCTGGGAGAGAGGCGGGGGGGACATCGGGAGGCTGCGCTGGATCTTCAAGACGGCGACGAGGTACGAGTACCTCTTCTGGGATATGGCCTATAAGATGGAGGGGTGGCCGCTCTAGCTCAGCCTAGGACACCCTCCACACGGGCCCCTCAGGGGCCTGCGGTGTCCGGGTTTCATCACGGCGCCCCGCCTAGATTATGTGGGCGAATCCGAGTAGGGCCAGTATCAAACCCGCTACGACTGCGAGTGCGACGAGGATGATTATAACGGGGAGGACTAGGCCTATAACCAGTCCAAGGATTGGCAGCAGTATCGATAAGCCGATCCCCAACAGCAGGCCGTGGAGGATCCCCCGCCTATACGCGCCCACGACGAACCCGATTATGAAGCCGATCAAAGCCAGCAGTGTGAGCCAGAACACCCCCTACACCCCTAGCCTCCGCGGCCCCCTAGGGCTCCCACTGCTAGCGTGGGCTATAAGCGCGTTGAGCCTCAGATGGACTAGGACTCTTCATCCCACTGGGGGTCTGGTCCGGATCCTTCTCCTCACCAGCCCTGTGTGGCTGCTGGCTTGCGGGGGTCTTATGGGGAGTGGCCCGCGCGTGGGAACCGGGGGGTAAGTGGGCCTCCGCCTGTAGTTGTTGAGGCGTACCAGTACGCGTTGGCTGTGCCTGCCTCGAGGGGCTCTAGGGCGGGGTTTACCGGGGTGTCACGAGGCCCTCCCCCTCACTTAAACGAGGCCCACCCATGCTTGCTGGGGTGTGAGGCTTTGTCGGCTACCATGGATGGTGGAGGTGGCGCTGGCCTCTCAGTCCCGGCGGCAGCGGATCTCGCGGGGCCCGTTGAGGCTGCGGTGGAGGACTTCTCGGAGCTAGCGGGCCTGGCGGCTCAGCTGGCCTCCATAGGGGAGAGGGGGTCGGCCTCGGAGGTTCTAGCGCTCGCCTGCGCGGCCCTGGCAGAGGCGGTGGAGACCGCGGGGATCCAGCTGGGTGGAGCGCCGCGCCTCAACGTGGAGGCTGTGCCCCTACACGAGCTGGCCGGGGCCGTGGGCGCGGAGGGCCTCTACAGGCTCGTGAGGAGCGCCCTATCCCTGGCACTCGGGGATCAGGGGCAGAGGCATGTGGTGGAGTCGTTCCTAGAGGCTGCGGGGGTCCGCGGGGCCGGGGAGCTGAGCGACTCGGAGCTCGTAGGCGCAGTCCTCCGCTACCTAGCTGAGTCAGCCGCGGCTAGCCTGGCGTTGCTGGGAGGCTCGGGCTAGCTCAGCGTGGCCCCCTCGACTAGTAGTGCTGGGGAGCAGACCCCTCCCCGGCACTCCCTCTGGGAGCTGGCCGCTATGAAGCCGCCGCCGAGGATCTCGTAGACGTCTGCCATAAGGCTCACCCCCTTCACGGGCCTGACTATCGAGCCGCCCTCGACGAGGTACCCATGAGTTATCGTGGCCGTGAGCCGCCCGCTCTCCGGCCTTGACATCCACATGCCTATGTTAGCCGTGGCCACGACACCCCTCTCCATCTCCGCTATCAGGTCGTCGATGCCGCCCTTGGTCTTGGAGGGCTCAACTACCAGGTTGCTCCCACCCGGCACGGGCCTCGACCATAGGCTGCGCCTGACGGCGTTACCCGGCCCCCCGCCCTGGCCGAGGATCCTGCTCGTGTAGTAGGTGTGGAGGTAGGCCTTCAGGATCCCCGAGTCGAAGAGCACCCTCCTAGAGGCTGGGTGGCCCTCTGCGTCGAAGCACCTCGATGAGGGCCTCCCGGGCAGGCCTGGGTCATCTACTATGGTGAGGTGCTCGGAGAGCACCCTCTCACCGAGCCTGCCGGCTAGGGGGCTCCTACGCTCTATCACGGCCTCAGCGCTCAACGCGGGCTCGAGGAGCACCGAGACTAGCTCGCCGGCCTCCCTGGGCTCCAGGAGCAGCTGGCCCCTGAGCGGCTCGTCTAGCCCCCTGGCCTCGCCGGCCTCCCTGGCCCTCCTGGCTATGAGGGGCGCCAGCTCTGCCAGCCTCTCCCCCTCCAGGCTCGTGGAGTCGACGTAGTCGTAGTAGGATCCCTCCCCCGAGACCGCCTCTAGGTATGCTAGGAAGCTGGTCCCCCTAGAGTCTAGGGGGCCCCCGTGGCTGTTGATGTAGACCTCGTGCTCGGTCAGCGCGTGGGCGCTCGCCTCGCTAACCCTGGCCCCCTCCTCTGCGACGCGCTTCGACGCCTCCACCAGTACGCCGGCCAGCCTCGAGGCGTCGGCTGTAGCCACCTCCTCATCGTAGACGCTGGGGGGCTCGGGGCCCCTGCCTAGCGTGGGGTTGAAGCCCGGCCACCTGGGATCCCTGGGGGAGCTCTTGGCTATCGATGCTGCAGCCCTTATGATCTCCTCCACGTCGCCCATAGATGACGCCTGCCCGCCGGCGCCCCCCACGCGGCCGTCGACCGCAACCCTAACGCCCACGGCTAGCTCCGCCCTCCTATAGGCCCTCTCGACGCTGCCGGCCTTCACGTCGACTGCGACCCTCCAGGAGTAGGTGGCGTATATCTCGGCCTCGCCCCCCGACTCCCTCTCGGCGAGCCTAAGGATCCTCTCGGGGTCGAACCACTCGGGGAACCCCTCCAGGGGCACGCCTCCTCACCTCCCACCGACGAGTAGGTTCCTAACCCTAACGTGGGGGCCTCCATCGCCGACCCTGACGAGCTGGCCCCCCTTACCGCAGCCCCCGAAGACGCTCGTAGATACCCTCAAGTCCCTCCCCACGGCGTCTATGTTATTGAGCACCTCCAGTATCCTCCCCGTTATGGAGACCCCCCGCGCGGGGCTGCGGGGCTCCCCTCTCTCGATGATGTAGGATACGCCCATGTTGAATGTGAAGGTCCCCTGGCCCGGGTCGGTCTGGCCGCCCCTCGCACCCTTAACGGTGACCAGGAGCCCCTCCCGCGTGTCCTCGAGCATCTCCTCGACGCGCCAGTCGCCCGGCTTGAGGTAGAAGTTGGTCTGCCTCACAAGGTGTGGGTGCCTGAAGCTCTGGACCCTAGCGTTGCCCGTAACCGGGAGGCCCAGCTCCGCCGCCTCAGCCCTACCGGTCAGGTGGGACTTCAGGATCCCCCTATCCACCACGACGGTCTCACCCTTGGGGCTGGCCTCGTCGTCGAAGGGCACATAGTAGCCCTGGGGGTGGCGGCCGTCGTCCACTATAGTTATGTACTCGGGCGCCACCCTCTCGCCCAGCCTGCCCCTCAACACGCTGGCCCCCGACGCCACTATGTCGCCCTCGCTTGCGTGGCCGAAGGCCTCGTGTAGCAGTAGGCCCACCACCTCCGGCTCCAGGATTACAGTGTACCTCCCAGCCTTGGGTACGGGGGCCTTCGAGGCCTCGGCGGCTAGCTTCGACACCTCGACGGCCATAGCCTCCCAGTCGCCGTCCCTGATGAACTCCCAGCCTGCCACCATGCTCTTAGAGTCGTAGACCATCTCCGGCTGGCCCCCGTCGGCCTTCGCGGTCGTGGCGTGGGAGAGGCCTACGAGCCTGACCTCGACGTCCACGAGGCCCCCGTCGGTCGTGGCGACAACCCTCCTATCATACTGGATCCCGAGCCTCGTAACGACGTTGACAGCCCCCTCGACCTCGGCTGCAGCCTTGTTAGTGTTTAACGCTACCTCCACGGCCTCGGAGACGTCGACTGAGAGTGGGTCTACCTTATAGGGTGAGGCCTCCCTGCCTCGGGCGGGTTTCCCCGCCAGCTCCACCCTACGGCCCCCAGCCGAGGCTACTGCCCTCGCAGCCCTCCTAGCCTCCTCTAGGGCCTCCCTGACACCGCTCCTCTCGAGCCTAGTCGTGGAGGCGTAGCCCTGGTAGCCCCCCTCGACGACCCTGACGCCCAGGCCTGTGGAGACGGTGTAGGAGGACTCCTTTACGACCCCGTTCTCGACAACCACGAGCCTGTACCTATACACTTGGATCCGGGCGTCGGCGTAGTCCACTCCAAGCCTGCGGGCCTCCTCGAGGAAGAGGTCGGCAACCGCGGCTGGGTCGAAGCCGGGCAAGGCGCATCCTCCACCTGCTGGCGGCGCCTCACGGGGTATATACCGGCGCCTCCAAGGCTTGTATCTGGTGAAGACATATAACTGTGGTAGAGTGTGTGTCGTGGGGTGTCGGGCTTGGAGTGCGCCGTGGAGGCTAGGGATCTCGTGAAGGTTTACCCGGGCGGCATAAGGGCTGTTGACGGGGTCAGCTTCTGCATAAGGCCCGGGGAGATATACTCCCTCCTAGGCCCCAACGGGGCGGGTAAGACCACCACCGTTAAGATGCTCGCAACACTCCTCAAGCCGACGAGCGGGGACGCCCTCATACTGGGTAGGAGCGTCGTGAGGGAGAGGAGGGAGGTTAGGAGGCTCATCGGGTTAACCCCCCAGGATCTGACGAGTGACGACGAGATGACTGGGTGGGATAACGTCTACATACAAGCGCGCCTCCACGGCTACAGGGGCGAGGAGGCCCGCGAGAGGACTAGGTGGGCGCTGGAGTACATGGGCCTCCTAGACGTGGCCCATAGGAGGGTGTCATCCTACAGCGGCGGCATGAGGAGGAGGCTCGAGATAGCCATGAGCATAGTGCATAAGCCCAAGGTGCTCTTCCTAGACGAGCCGACCCTGGGCCTCGACGTCCAGAGCAGGAGGCACCTATGGGAGCTGATCACTAAGCTGAAGGGTGAGGGGGTGACGATACTGCTAACCACCCACTACATGGAGGAGGCCGAGGCCCTCAGCGACAGGGTCGCGATAATAGACCGCGGCAAGATCATAGCTGAGGGGACTCCCGAGGAGCTGATAGGCAAGCTGGGCGGGGAGAGGATACACATAGAGATGCCCGACCCGAGGGCGGCCGAGGAGCTAGCTGCCAGCCTCTCAGAGCTCGGCTGGAGGGCTAAGGCCGTGGGCT
>JALSQM010000069.1 GCA_026985385.1 Acidilobaceae archaeon
AAGAGGCTCCCCGACGGCTCGATCGACGCGCACACCCAGCTCCTAGACCCCGTGCACGGCGTGGCGTGGCACGTCATAGAGGCTAGGCCCTCTGATGTGGGGGAGAAGCTTGAATACGTGAGGGGGCCCTGCCTGGTTATTAAGGTGTGACTAGAGGGGGATAATGTACGAGTTGGACATTACACCCAACTGGTTCTATCGGGGGAGCCCCGTAACACTTATCTAATTGATAACTGAGCCCCTAACACGTCCCCGGGAGTATCAGGGGATGGGAGATGCCTAAACCTCCGGGAGCCCTAATCTGGACCTGGGTGGCAACCTACCTCTACGCCGCCATATTCTGGGCCATAGAGTTCACTAAGAGCCACAAGGACATCGCCGGCCACATGATAGCCTCGGCGCCCGCGGGCTTCTGGTATACCATAGTCTTCGGCGGGCTGGTAATGGGACTAATCGTCGGCGCCTACCTCGCCGAGACTCTAAGTAGGAAGCCCTCTCAGGGGAGGTGATGGCGTGGTGTCCGAGATAAACGCTACGGTGATAACGATAGTAATCATCTACTTCATAATAATAACCATTATAGGCATATGGTCGAGGCGCTACCTGAGGGCCCCGACGGACTACCACATAGCCGGCAGGCAGGTGGGCGCTTTCGTCAACGGCTCCGCCTATATAGCCTCGTACTTCAGCCCGGCCAGCCTCCTCGGGCTGCCGGCCTTCATATTCCTGCTGAGCTACCCCATGTACTGGGCGCTGCTGGGTATAACAGCTATACTCCCCATAGGAGCGGGCCTCGTAGCCGCCCAACTGAGGCGCTACGCCCCCGTGAGTGTCCTCGACTACTATGCTGACAGGTATGAGAGCCCCAAGCTCTCCAGGGTACTCCTAACATTCGCGGTCTTCTGGGGTGGCATCCTCTACATAGTGCTATCGATAGTGGGTATGGCCCTAGCCCTGGTAGCCATCGCTCATATAGGGTACCTCTACAGCCTAGCGATATCCGTGATCATAGTCATCATATACGTGTGGTTCGGCGGCATGATAGCGACCACGTGGAACGCCGCCTTCCAGGCCTGGGTTATGCTACTAGCCGCCTGGGCGGTCGTGGCGGGCGTGATAGCCAAGGCCGGAGGCTGGGGGGCCCTCTGGCACCACGTGGTGGCCGCTAACCCGAAGTTCTTCTATTCGGGCCCATTCAACGAGTTGTTCGTTAAGACCCTTGTTAAGAAGAACTTCGACCCAAGCGTCCTCTACGCGAGCGGGGCCATAGGCACGATACTGTTCTACTTCACCTGGCACTTCGGCGCCCTCTCAATGCCATACGCTATAGTCAGGATATTCACGGCCACCGACGAGCGCACCGCCAGGTGGACCATGGTATGGGCGGGCCTCATAGGCAACCTCTTCTACATAGCGCTCATAATAATTGGGAGCGCCGCCGCCTTCTTCATAGCCAGCTACCACCCCATAGCCCAGCAGCTCCACGGCCACGTGATCCCATTCCACGGGCTCAAGGAGAAGTTCGAGAACTACCCGCCCCTGATACAGTCCGTGATAGTGCTCGCCACGGAGGCCCACAAGTACAACGTGCCCGGGACTAACATACCGGACTACTCCACCCTAGCTGTAGCCGAGGCCGTCGGCAACAACGTCATACTAGGCCTCCTCACCGCCGGCGCCCTAGCCATAGCCATGCCCACGGTGGCCAGCTGGGCGGTGCTCATGAGCACGATAGTCTCCAGAGACTGGCCGAGGCACATCTTCGAGAAGCCCCTGAGCCCCGAGAAGGAGATATTCCTAGCCAGGATAACGGCCACGGTACTCATACTGATAGGCATGCTGATAGCCTTCAGTCCCCCGGCGCTGATACTCGACATGAGCGGCGCCGCCTTCGTGGTGCTAGTATCGACTCTAGCGCCCCCACTATTCCTCGGCATATGGTGGAGGAGGCCTGGCAAGTGGGCGCTCATAACGCACGTGATAATAATGTTCCCACTCACAACGTTCACGTGGCTATACGCCAAGTACCACTGGGGGAGCCCCCACGCCTTCGCCTTCAACCCCAAGTACGCCACGCCGCACCAGGCCTACTGGGTGTTCGTCGGGTTCCTGGTGTTCATAATACTCTCACTGATATTCAAGCCGCCCAAGAGGGAGACGGTCGAGAAGTACGTGGACGCCCTCCACGGCTAGAGGCCCCAGCGGCTAGAGCGCGTCCCCCTCCTTTTTATAGTGGCCTCCCACCTCCCACTCTAGTGGGGTGGGTGCCACGCCCCTCTTCAGGAGGGTAGACCTAGGCTACCTCGAGAGGAAGCTGGTGTTGGAGGGGAGGCCATCCAAGATAAGGGTGGTGAGCGGGGCTAGGGTGGGCGCGGGCGACGCCGCTAGGAAGGCGCTCGAGGAGGCGTCTAGGAGGCCCCTGGGCCTCGGCCGTAGGAGGCTTGCCGTGGAGGGAGTGAAACTATACTATTACCCCTACTGGATATACACGGTTGAGTTCTCGATCAGGGCCCTCCCCCTCTGGAGGCTGAGCAGGCACGAGGCCACCTTGTCGGTTGACGGCGTTAATGGGCATACTACATTCGCTGACAGGCCTCCATCGTGGGAGTGGCGGGAGGCCTCTGGCGACGAGCTGGTAAAGCTCTTCGTCGATGGGAGGACTGCTGATAGGCTCGCCGACGTCGAGCTGCCGAAGCTGGCCGCGCTAAGCCTCGGGGGGCACATAGTGTCTGTGAAGAAGAGGTCTAGGATGCTCGTGTATAAGCCCATCTGGGTAGTGGTAGCCCGCGAGGAGGCCTCGGGGAGGAGGGTGGCCGCCATAGTGGATGCCCTCACCTGGGGCGTCGGGGTGGTCTGGTACCCCCGCGGGAGGAGGATGCCGGAGGTGTTCGAGGATGCGAGGAGGAGCGGGGCGCCCCCCACCCTATAGGCTCATAGTAGCCGCCGTCAGCGAGAAGCGGGAGGGGCTCCACACCATCGAGGCAGCGGCGAGGCTGGCGGCCGCCTCCCACGCCAAGCTCGTCGTGTACCACGCCATAGACCTTCCATCCATACCCCTCCCACCAGACTCCCCCCTATTCAGGGAGGCGCTAGCAGCCCTCAGGGAGAGGGCTCTGAACATCCTGAGGGCGGCTGAGGCCATAGCTAGATCCCTCGGCGTGGATGACGTTGAAACCGTGAAGCTCGAGGGGGACCCGGTGGAGGGCCTCTGGGAGGTAGTGAGGAGGGTGGGGAGGCCCGACCTGATAGTGGTGGGCCGCCCCCCCAGGGGGGTTCTGGGGTCGAGGGTTACGAGGATCCTCAGGGGCTCCCCCTCAAGCGTGCTAATAGCCTCCCCACAACGCCCCTAAGACCCCTAAGCCTCTCCCCCGGGGGCCTAGCGGCTGCTTGAATGCTCGAGACGAGCCTGCCCTGGGGGTCGATCCTGCGGATCTCCACCCACTGATCCCTTATGACGATGTAGCCCAGGCTCCTCCTCCAGTCTATCGCTAGCCTTGAGAGCACCCTCTCGCAGAGGGCCCCAGCGTGTATGACCCTATGCGGCTCGTCCACTATCAGCCTGTGGGTATGGCCCAGTACTAGCCACATGCTACCCGGGAGGGCTAGGCGCCTCCTAACCCTCCTACCCCACTCGACAACGCACTCATCGCTCTCCCGCGTCGTGAAGCCCCTAGTCCACAGGCACTCCTCGAGCCACCTCCTCTCGTAGAGGTGCCCGTGGGTTAGGAGGTAGGCGACATCGCTCCCGGGTAGTATGTAGTAGTCCCTCACAACCCTCGCCAGGCCCTCGAGGCACCTCTCAGCGCCGCTGTCATGGTTCCCCTCAACGTACACGACGTATGATGCCCCGCTCTCCCTGGCAAGCCTCGAAACGGCCAGCCTCCACTCGCTACACGAAGAGGAGACCCTGCCCCGGGGCTCGCACGTATCCCCCAGGAGCACGAGGGCGGCGACTGGGGCCTCCCTCCTAGCGGCTAATAGGGCCCTCCCCAGACCGCAGTGGCCGTGGATGTCTGAGAGCACCAGGATCCTCGGGGCCGTCTCCTCCAGGTACTCCGCGGATAGAACATCGATCACCGGGGAGGCCCCGCGATACCCTCTGAGCCCACCAGAGTATTAAACCCCGGGCCCCCTGTAGGCCCGTGTAGCCCCTGAGTGGGAGGTCTCGAGGGATGGGTAGGAGGTCTAGGAGGGCAGTCAGTGGCTGGGCGCTGGCGGCTGCCATAATCATAGTGATAATTATAGTGGCTGGGGTGGCGGCGTACTACTACCACAGGGCGGCCAAGCCCGGCGCTACCGCGACCACGACAACAAGCCCGGCGGCGACCACGACTACTGGAACCCAGACTACCACATCAAGCCCGCCCGCTACCACCACGGCTCCGAGCACCTCCCCAACTACGACCACGGCTACCACTGGTAAGAAGAGGGTCGTCGTAATCGGTGTAACCGATAAGATAACAGACCTAGACCCCGCTAACGCCTACGACTTCTTCACCTGGGAGGTGCTAAGCAACATAATGTCAGGCCTCGTAAAGTACGATCCAGACACTGGTAAGATAGTCGGCGACCTCGCCACGAGCTGGGAGGTGAAGGATCACGGTAAGGTCTGGATATTCCACCTCAGGCACGACGCCAGGTTCGCGGATGGCACGCCGTGCACGGCCTACGATGTTGTCAGGAGCGTTAAGAGGGTCATGAGGATCAAGGGCGACCCCTCCTGGCTGGTCACCGAGTTCGTCGAGAACGTGACTGCCCTGGACAAGTACACCGTCGAGTTCACCCTCAAGACCCCGGCCAGCTACTTCCTAGCGCTGGTGGCGACGCCACCCTACTTCCCGGTGAGCCCCAAGTACCCGCCGGATAAGATAGTGAGCGACGCCACCTGGGGCGGCTGCGGGCCGTACATGATAGCTAAGTGGGTGAGGGACGAGATACTGGTGCTCAAGCCGAACCCATACTACTACGGGCCCAAGCCCAAGAACGACGAGGTCGTCATAAAGTTCTACAGCAGCTCCGAGGCCCTCAGGGCGGCTCTCGAGGCCGGTGATATAGACATAGCCTGGAGGACCCTCAACCCCGACGATATAAAGGCCTTCGAGAACAAGCCCGGCTTCAGGGTCATAGAGGTTCCAGGCCTCTTCATAAGGTACATAGTCGTGAAGACGGACGCCCCGCCAACGAATAACAAGCTGGTGAGGCAGGCGATAGCGGCCGCCATAGATAGGAGGGAGATAGCGGAGCTAGTCTACCACGGCACTGTCGAGCCGCTCTACAGCCTTGTGCCCAAGGGCATGTGGAGCCACATAGACGCATTCAAGAAGTACGGCGACGGCAACATACAGCTCGCGAGGCAGCTCCTCAAGAAGGCCGGCTACAGCGAGGAGCACAAGCTACACCTAGTCCTATGGTACACGCCCACCCACTACGGCAGCACCGAGGCCCAGCTGGCCGCCGTGATAAAGCAGGAGCTTGAGAGGACCGGGATGATAACGGTGGAGGTGCGCAGCAGCGAGTGGGCCCAGTTCGTTAACCAGCTCAGGAGCGGCCAGTTCATGCTGAGCCTCCTAGGCTGGTACCCCGACTACCTCGACCCAGACGACTACCTAACACCGTTCCTGATGTCGACAGCCAACAAGTGGACTGGAACCGGCTACAAGAACCCGGTGGTGGACAAGCTCCTAAAGGAGGCTGAGACTATAACGAACCAGACCGAGAGGGCTGAGATATACGTGAAGGTCCAGGAGATACTGGCGGATGACGTGCCATTCATACCCCTGGTGCAGGGTAAGCTCTACGTGGTAACCTCCACGAAGGTGGTGAGCCTCAAGATAAGCCCGCTCATGTTCCTACTCTACGACACCATACAGGTTAAGAGCTAGCCCCAAATGGAAGTCTAGGGCCCCGGGTTCCACCCAACTCTTTTCTCCCCAACCCCCCAGCCCACCCACAGGCCCCTAGAGTGGGCCTCGGAGGCTAGAGGTGCAAGCTTGTGGCGGGCCTCGCTAGGTACGTGGCTGTGAGGGCCTCGCTGATAATACCCACGATACTGATACTCTACACTCTAGTCTTCATAATACTCAGGGTCATACCCGGTAACCCCGTTGAGGCGGTTCTCGGCACTAGGTATGTGCCGCCAGAGGTGATTAAGGAGGAGATGCACAGGCTCGGCCTCGACAAGCCCCTATACGTCCAGTACTTCGACTACCTCTGGAGGGTGCTACACGGCGACTTCGGTGAGAGCCTCGTCGTTAGGGGGAGGCCCATAGCGGCCGACCTGAAGTATAGGATCCCGGCCACCATAGAGCTCGTGGTTGCAGGCTTCATAGTAAGCGTGCTCCTGGGGATAGCGACGGGCACGGCTGCAGCTGTTAGGAGGGGCTCGAGGCTAGACTACGCCATGAGGCTCTACGGCATCGTCACCTACACGCTCTTCATACCATGGGTTGGTGCGCTCCTCATACTACTCTTCGCCGTGCACCTACACTGGCTACCCGCCGGGGGGAGGCTGAGCGCCTCGGTCTCCCTCCACAGGATAACGGGGATCTACACGCTCGACGCCCTGATAACCGGTAACTGGCCGGCCTTCCTCGATGCGTTGCGCCACCTAGTGCTGCCGGCCTTCACGCTAGGCCTAGTCCTGAGCGGGCCCTACACGAGGCTGGTGAGGGCCAACCTCTCGGATGTGCTGCAATCCGACTTCATAAGGGCCTACAGGGCGAGGGGGCTGCGTGAGGGTAAGGTGCTACGCTACGCCCTCAGGAACGCCCTCATACCGGTAGTGACCTACATGGGCCTGCAGCTAGCCATACTCCTAGGCGGTGCGGTGCTGACGGAGACTACCTACTCCTGGCCGGGCCTGGGGAGCTACCTCTACGAGAGGATAAGCCTGAGGGACTACCCCGCCATAGAGGGCACTGTGATAGTCTTCGCTTTCATCGTAAGCGTTATCAGCCTGATAGTAGACGTGATCTACGCCTTCATAGACCCGAGGATCAGGTACTAGGGGTGCCAGCCCTTGAGCGCCGGGAGGGTGGTGGAGGCACTCAAGGCCCCCTTCAGGGGCCCCGGCAGGGGCCTCTTCACGGCGGGCCTAGCCATAGTTCTGGTGTTCGTGGTGATGGCGGTATTCGCGCCGTGGATAGCCCCCTACGGCCCCACTGAGAGGAGCGTGCCCCTCCAGCTCGCCGCGGAGCCCCAGCCCCCAAGCTGGAGGCACCCCATGGGCACGGCGCAGCTGGGCTATGACGTGTTCTCGAGGGTTGTCTGGGGCAGCAGGGTGGTCCTATACGTTGTAACCCTCTCCGCCATACTATCGATGGCGATAGGGGTCCCGCTAGGCCTGGTCTCGGGCTACTACGGAGGCCCCCTCGACAGGGGCCTGAGCATGGTGATGGACAGCATCTACGCCTTCCCAGGTATAGTGCTGGCCATAGCAGTCGCGAGCGTCCTGGGGCCGAGCCCGACCAACGCTGCAATATCACTGAGCGTCGTGTACGTCCCAACATTCTTCAGGATGGTCAGGGGGCAGACCCTCGAGGTGAGGGAGAGCCTCTACATAGAGGCCGCCAGGGCCCTCGGCTACCCTGATAGGGTGACGCTCCTAAGCCACATACTACCCAACGTCGCCCCGACGACGCTGGTTGTCTTCGGCCTAGCCGCCACGGACGCCATACTGACGGAGGCGGGCCTGGCCTTCTTCGGCCTCACAGTCTCCTACCCCCAGCCCGACTGGGGCCTAGACCTGAGGATGGCCCTCAAGGACATACCCAACGGCGTGTGGTGGACAACATTCTTCCCGGGCCTCGCGATAACACTCCTGGCCCTAGGCTTCGCACTCATAGGGGAGGGTCTCGGGGAGAGGTACGCCATAAGGACTGAGAGGTGAGCCCCGGTGGGGGAGCCGATACTACAGCTCAGGGACCTGAGGGTCTACTACTACACCCTCCTGGGGGCGGTGAGGGCCGTCGACGGAGTCACAATGGACGTGGGGAGGGGGGAGTGGGTCAGCATCGTGGGGGAGAGCGGCTCGGGCAAGAGCACCCTCGCACTCGCCATAATGAGGCTCGTCCCTCCCCCGGGTAGGATCGTTGGGGGCTCCATACTCTTCGACGGCACCGACCTGACCAGGCTGAGCGAGGCCGAGATGAGGAGGATAAGGGGTAGGAGGATAGGTATGGTGTTCCAGGACCCCATGGCCAGCCTGGACCCCGTGAGGAGGATCGGCGACCAGATAGCCGACGTGTACCTAGAGCACGGAGTCGCCTCGAGTAAAGGCGAGGCGATCAGGATGGCCGGTGAGGCCCTCGAGATGGCCGGCCTCCCGAGGGACTGGGTCGACAGGTACCCGCACCAGCTCAGCGGGGGCCAGAGGCAGAGGGCCCTCATAGCGGCCGCCGTCGCCCTGAAGCCGGAGCTGCTCATAGCGGATGAGCCCACGACCGCGCTAGACGTGATAGTCCAGGCCAAGATAATGGATCTAATCGAGGGGCTCAAGAGGGAGCTGGGGATGACCGTTATACTGATAACACACGATATAGCACTAGCGGCTGAGAGGAGCACCAGGATAGCGGTCATGTACGCTGGGAAGCTCGTCGAGTACGGGCCGGTAGACGCCATAGTAGAGGATCCACTACACCCCTACACGAGGGGCCTCATCGAGAGCGCCCCAGACCTCTGGGGAGAGAAGAGGCTGAGGGGGATCCCCGGCTACCCGCCAGACCTCAGGAGGCCCCCGAGCGGCTGCAGGTTCCACCCGCGCTGCCCCCTAGCCCTCGAGAGGTGTAGGAGCGAGGAGCCCCCCCTCGTGAGGGTCGGGGACAGGCTGGTGGCGTGCTTCAGGGCCCTCGAGAGGAGGTGAGGAGCCGGTGCCGGGCGGCGTCATCCTGGAGGCTGTGGGGCTGCGGAAGTACTTCGTTAAGGGCGGCGGGATCCTCGGGGGGCCTAGGAGGGTGATAAAGGCGGTTGACGGCGTCACCTTCACCCTGAGGAGGGGCGAGACGCTAGCCCTAGTCGGCGAGTCCGGGAGCGGTAAGACGACTACCGGCAAGCTCGTCCTCAGGCTCCTAGAGCCGGACTCGGGGAGGATAATCTTCGACGGGGAGGACATAACACACCTCCCCGAGTCCAAGCTCAGGCCCCTGAGGCCCAGGATGCAGATGATCTACCAGGACCCCTACTGGAGCCTCAACCCCAGGAAGCCCGTGGGGGAGGCGGTAGCGGAGCCCCTCATAGTCCACGGCCTAGCCTCGAGGGAGGAGGCCCGGCGTGAGGCGTTGAAGCTCCTCGAGAGGGTGGGCCTCACGCCGCCGGAGGACTTCTACTGGAGGATCCCAGCCCAGCTGAGCGGGGGCCAGAGGCAGAGGGTCGTGATAGCTAGGGCGATGATACTGAAGCCGGAGCTAGTCGTCGCCGACGAGCCCGTCTCGATGATAGACGTCTCGATGAGGGCTGAGATACTCAGGCTCCTCAAGGACTTCCAGAGGGACTACGGCCTCGCAATGATATTCATAACACACGACCTATCAGTGGCCAGGCTCGTGGCTGATAGGATAGCCATAATGTACCTCGGCAGGATAGTCGAGATGGGCCCCGCCGACGCCATACTAGAGGATCCCAGGCACCCCTACACGGCGGCCCTCATAACAGCGGCCCCCAGCGTGAGGCTGAGGAGGAGGCGCCGCTACGAGATCCGGGGGGAGATAGCCGACCCCAGCAGGATCCCGGGCGGCTGCAGGTTCCACCCCAGGTGCCCGAGGGCCCTAGAGAGGTGTAGGAGCGAGGAGCCCGAGCTAGCCGAGTCAGAGCCGGGGAGGCTAGTGGCGTGCCACAACCCCCTACCCAAGGGCTGGCTCTCCAAGTGGCTATCCTCGGGTGGAGCCAGCTAATAGGCCCGGGGGGCACGCGGAGGCCCCGCGGAGGAGCCGCTTTGAGCTGGTCTAGGGCTAGGGAGCTACTCTCCAGGCTCTCACCCCCCGTGATAGTGATGCACTGGGACATGGATGGCGTTGCATCGGCCACCCTAGCAGCCCAGGCCTCCGGCAAGCCGGGGGAGGCCGCCTTCGCCTCCCCAAACTTCCGCTACGCCTTCGACAAGCCCTTCCTAGACAGGGTTAGGGGCCTGGCGAGGGGTAGGAAGCTCCTAGTAGTGGTTGACCTGGCAATCCCCGGTGGAAGCGTTAAGCTCCTGCAGCGCTACACCGCTAGGCCCGCCGTTGTCCTGGATCACCACGTCCAGCCGGAGCCCCCCGATGACCCGGCGATAACCTACGTCAACCCAGCGGCGCGCGGGGATCCCGCTGGCAACTGGCCCAGCGCAGCCCATGTAATAGCCAGCGTAACGGGTGTGGGTGACCCCCTGCTAGTCGCAGCCAGCATAGTGGGCGACCTAGGCCCAGCGGCCCGGGCTAACAGGTGGTATCAGAACTACATGGTTAAGGCGGGCCTCGACCCCGCGAGAGACTACCATATCCCGGAGGCCTGCGCCTCCCTAGTGGACTCGGCCTCCACCATGGGTAGGCTAGACGTAATCGAGGCTCTCCCCGCCAGGCTCTCCCTGGAGGAGGAGCCCTGCATGCTCATACTCGAGGACGGGCTCCTCCACAGCCTGAAGGCCCAGGCGGAGGCCGAGCTAGAGCAGCTCCTGGACATGGCTGAGGAGGCCGTGGAGGAGCCGATTCCAGGAGTGCTCCTCTACAGGCTCGAGGGCGGGGGGAGGCACGCGAGCAAGCTGGCGAGGCGCTTGGCCCTCAAGCACTCGGATAAGATAGTGGTGGTAGCATACAAGTCCAAGGCCACCGGGGAGGAGAGGGTCTACGCGCGCACCTACAAAAGGGGCGCCCCACTCCTAGCCTCCAGGGCCGTGGTATCGAGGCTGAGGTCACTGGGCCTCAGCGCCGGGGGCAAGAGCCAAGGCCCAAACAACGTGCTAGCCGTGGAGGCGCCCCCCGGCAGGCTGGAGGAGGCACTCGAAGCCGTCCTAGAGGAGCTCAGGGGGCTACTGGCCCGCTAGCGGGGGCGCGGGTCGGACCCTCGGTGGGACTACCACGCTCACCACTCACCCGAAAACTCCCACGTCATCCCCGCACCCCCACGCTGTGGAGGGGGTGCTCCAGGGCTTTAGTAGGCCGCTGCAGGGCCCCCAGCGGGGTGGGATGGCTGTGGCGTCGAGAGGGATCCCTGGCCTGGAGAGGTACTCGAGGCAGCTCGGAATCCTCGGCCTCAAGGGCCAAGAGGCCCTGGCGAGGGCCCGCGTGGCGGTAGTGGGCCTCGGCGGCTTGGGGAGCGCTGTGAGCCTTTACCTAGCAGCGGCCGGGGTGGGTGAGATGGTGCTCGTGGATCCCGACAGGGTTGAGGTGCACAACCTCAACAGGCAGGTACTCTACGAGGCCGCTGACATAGGCATACCTAAGGCCTTCCTAGCGGCTAGGAGGCTTAAGGCGCTTAACCCCGAGGTCGATGTGAGGCCCGTCACCGACGGGGTGTCTGGGGGGAGGGTCGGGGAGATAGTTGGCGATGTCGACGTTATCGTTGATGCACTGGATAACTGGGAGGCGAGGCTCGCCCTCGACGAGTACGCCTGGGAGAGGGGGATCCCCCTAGTTCACGCGGCCGTTGATAGGTGGTATGGCCAGCTGACAGTAGTTAAGAGGGGCGTGACCTCATGCCTAGCATGCATCGCCCCAAGGAGCCCCAGCAGGCCCCCGGGGG
>JALSQM010000070.1 GCA_026985385.1 Acidilobaceae archaeon
GGGCTTCAAGTAGCTCCGGGTACTCCTCCCTCAGGAGCCTCTCCTGCTCATCCCTACTGAGGCTGTTCACCCACTCCACGGCCTCCTTAGCTAGGGATGCCACCTCCCTAGCCCTGGGCCTGAGCTCGGGGTGGTCGCCTAGGATCATGGACATTACGCTGCCGACGCTCGCTTTGCCGCCGTACTTCACGGCGTTCTTCAGGGCGTACCCTCTCACGAGCCTCTCAAGCTCATCCCTCTCCACTACCTGGGCCCCCAGGGGATGGGGCTGTGGGGCGCCCTTTTTATTGGGAGCCCAGAACCGCTAGGGCGTCCTCATCTGGCTCCAGAACCTTGATTGAGTCCTTATCCGCTATCAGGTAGACGTACCTCTCAGCTGGCCCCCCAGGCTCCCACGCTATGTAGACTATGAGGCCCTCCGTCCCCGCCCTGACGGTTCTGGTTTCACCCTTACCCGTGACTAGGTATGCGAGCACGCTCCTAGCGGCCACCTCCTCGCCCTCGCGGGCGACCACGCTCACCTGGACCCCCCTGGCCTCGACTAGCCTCAGGCGGGTACCCGCCTCGACTAGGAGCGCCTTATAGCCGATCCAGGGCACTACGACGGCGAAGGCCCTCGTTGCAATGGCCTCGACGGGGTCGAATACCCTGAGCCAGCCCCACTCGTAGGGCTTCAACCCCATCCAGCCGGGCTCCGGGGCGCGGCGGCCCCGGAGTATGGTGTAGGTGCCCATATCCCTGCGCGGGACCAGGTACTCCCCGGACTCTTCCCCTTCAACGTAGAGCCTGGGGAACTCGTAGTCGCGGGGGCTGAAGCTGTGGTTGAGGCTCAACTACTTCTCCCTCTCGACCACGAATGAAGCCAGCTCCCTGAGTGCCTCGGCGGCGCGTGCATCCTCGACTGGGAGATCGTCTAGTATGGATGTGGCGCTCGACGACATATCCCTCGCCAGCCCCATAGCGTACTTGGGGGCCCCGCTCTCCCTGATTAGGGAGGCGGCCTCCTCTAGCTCCTTCTCGCCGGCGTCCTCCCTGCCTATAATAGATTTGAGCCTCTCCGCCTTATCCTCTGGGAGGTGCTCGAGGGCGTAGAGGATCAGGAGTGTCTTCTTCCCCCTCCTAAGGTCGCTGTAGACGGGCTTACCCGTCTTCGCGGGGTCACCGAAGATGCCGAGGTAGTCATCCCTTATCTGGAAGGCTATGCCTACCAGCCTCCCATACTGCCTGGCAGCCTCCACCAGGCTCTCATCGCCCGTTGCGGCTAGTGCCCCGAGGGCTGAGGACGCCTCTATGAGCGCCCCGGTCTTGAGGTATATCATTTCGAGGTAGTCGTTAACCGTGACGTCCCAGGTACCCTCAAACATCATGTCGAGGGCCTGGCCCTCGCTGACCCTCTTAGCGGCCCAGGACAGGATGCCCACGGCCCTCGCAACGATGTCCGCCTCGAGCCCGTACTCGAGCCCCCTATAGATAGCCCTGAAGGCCTCGGCATGCAGTAGGTCGCCGGCGACGAGCGCCATGGGCTCGCCGTAGACCACGTGGGTGGTCGGCACGCCCCTCCTGAACTCGTCCCTATCAATTATATCGTCGTGTATTAACGTGAAGTTGTGGAATATCTCAACGGCTGCGGCCAGGGGTATCGCCTGTTGCTCCGCATCTACGCCGCCGAGGGCCCTAGCGAATAGGAGCACGATGGCAGGCCTCAGCCTCTTACCTCCAGCCTTTATGAGGTGGAGCCCGGCCTTGTATAGGGTCTCGGGCATCCCCCTGACGTGGTCCATTATGAAGGAGTCAACCGCCGAGGCGTACCTGGCCAGGAACCTCGCGAGTGTCGGGGGCAGGCTCAACCACTACACCCTACGGCCGAGGGCCATCGCCCTAGCTATTTTAGCTCTCAGGAGCACCCGCTGGCTTATGCCCCGGGATCCCAGCTCCTCCGCCAGCCTCCCAGTTATGGTTACGGGCCTAAGCATTAGGTCCACAACACTCCTAGCCCCGGAGAGGTAGGCGGCGACCCTCATCTGCTCTATGAGCGAGGCGATGAGGGAGTCCAGGGCCTCCTCGCCGCCCCTCACGAGGGCCCTGAGCGCTGGGAGGGCTATGCCTGCGAGGTCCGCCCCCAGCGCTATAGCCTTGGCAGCGTCCAAGCCCGTCCTCACGCCCCCGCTGGCTATTATGCAGGCGCGGGGCGCCGCCACCCTGGCCTCGACTACCGCTGCAGCGGTGGGGTTGCCCCAGTAGTCGCTGAAGCCGTCGGGGTCCCTCGGGGGCTTCAGACCCCTCGCGGAGGCCCTGAGCACCTCCACTTTAACCCAGTTCGTGCCCCCGAGGCCTGAGACGTCGAAGCACTCGACCCCTAGCCTGTATAGGGTTCTCACGACCTCCATTGAGAGGCCCGTGCCGGTCTCCTTCACGATCACTGGTACCCCGAGGTTGTCGACTAGCTCTTTTATCGCCCGTAGGACACCCCTGTAGAGGGTGTCGCCCTCGACCTGGAACGCCTCCTGGGCGGGGTTTAGGTGGATGGCTATGGCGTCGGCCTCTATCATCTCAACAGCCCTCAGGGCCTCCCTTACTCCATAGCCGGAGGCGAGCTGCGGGGCCCCGAGGTTGGCTATCACCACGGTGGACGGCGCCTCATCCCTCACGACCCTGAATGTGTCCTCAACGCTTGGATCCTCTATCGCCGCCCTCTGGCTGCCCACCCCTATGGCTATGCCGTGCCTCTCAGCGGCCCTAGCCAGGGCAGCGTTTATCCACTTCACCTCCGGGTGCCCGCCCGTCATGCCCGTTATCACTAGCGGCGCCCTGAGCCTCTTACCGAAGAGCTCCACACTCAAGTCGACATCGTCTAGGTTCAGCTCCGGCAGGGGCTGGTGCACTATCCTCACATCGCCTAGGAGGGTTGGGCTCGCGGCCTCCACGTTCCTCTCAACGGTTATCCTTATGTGGTCGAGCTTCC